>DBWG01000099.1:0-3517 GCA_002308635.1 Ruminococcaceae bacterium UBA1244
TCCGTCAGGTCTAAGATAAGGAAGTAATCTATTTTCCCTTACTTGTGTTAGTCTTTTTGAAAGCTTATGAGCAAGAGAGATTGACGCAGGCATGAGTTCCTCTGTTTCGTTGACTGCATAACCGAACATCATTCCCTGATCACCGGCGCCGATATCTGCATCATTCTCACCCCTGTGTTCAAGTGCATCATTCACACCCTGTGCAATATCGGGCGACTGCTTATCAATTAATCTGATGATATTTACCGAATGACCATCAAAGCCAAGCTCCGGACGGTCATAACCTATACCATTTATGGTATCCCTAATCGTCTTTTCAATATCAACAATTCCTTTGGAGGAAACCTCCCCGGCGAGTACGACAGTATTGTTTTTTACTACCGTTTCAACTGCCACACGAGAATTTTTATCCTGCTTCAGAAATGCGTCAAGTATTGCGTCCGATATCATATCGCACACCTTGTCGGGATGTCCTTTTGTAACTGATTCTGATGTAAATATATAATTCTTCATTTTCATTTTCTCCTTATATGCCAATATAAAATGTATATTTTCAAATGCCCTGATATTGTCATCCCTGTTTTCAAAATAATGCTGCTGTATCATCTGCGGAGTTTCATGATCCTCTATTTCAAAGCCGTATCTGTCAAGCACAGTATTTATTTCTGAGAAGGAATAGCCGTGCAGCATCTTTTCTCCCAGCCGTTCAGTAATCTCCGCAAGAGTCTGTACTCGTTCTGTGTTTTTCTCTCTTAGGGTCGTTTCATCGGGATAGTCAAATACAACCTCAGTGTCTGCGCGGCAGAGCCGACCGATCTTCTTTATGGTCTGCTCAAATACCTGCAAGGTTAGATAATAGGAAACACCAAGAATTGCAAAGAATGTGGGAATATCCGGATCATAGTCCGCACTGAGCAGCACCTGTGTCATATCGTCCTTTGAAAAATCTATCGGAACAAAGGTCAGATTTTTTGGAATATTCCATTCAAGCTTTCTTATTCTTTCACGCTTATATCTGCCCGTATCGGGATGATCAAGCTCAAATATCCTAAGCTTTGGATCGTCATTTCTGAATGCAAAAGTATCCATGCCTGCGCCGCAGATAACATACTGACAACCGGGGTGCTTCTCAGCAAATTCAAGCAGCTTTGTTTCGGCAAAAGCTATTCTTGAAAGCGGAATAGGTGCAATATAGCGGTTGAGCTTAAGAGCAATGCGTTCTGTTTCAAAGCTTTCACTTCCGGAATTTCCGGCAAGAACAAAATCATTCTGTATAAGCTGACCTATTTCTTCAAATTCCTCCTTACCCATCAGATCGTATGCAAGGTAATCATCGAAAACCTTTTTTCTTCCTATATTTGAATGATAAGCACGGGCAAAGGAACAAAGCTTTGCGGTAATGCTCTCCTGTGCTGCGATCATAAGATTTCTCTCCTTTCAAACAAAAAAATACCGCCTGTACTGCAATAATGCAGACAGACGGCTATGGCAGAAAAATTGCTGCTTTACGGTTAAGTAAAACACCTCTGTAAGCCGCCTGTATCACAGCAACACATACAGCAGCATACAGACACAGCAAGTCTGCCGGAAACAAATACACTGTTTTCGGCTGATACAGGATTAAGCTGTACATTGCTGCGGATCTTCATGTTGATTACCTCTTTAATTATTGTACCGAGAACATTGCCGTTGATAGGTATCTTTCACCTGTGTCGGGCAGTATTGCTACGATTATCTTCCCTTTATTTTCCTGACGCTTTGCAAGCTCTGATGCTGCCCATACAGCTGCACCGGAGGATATTCCCACAAGCAGCCCTTCCTTTTTGGCAAGTGCTCTGCCTGTTTCAAAAGCGTCCTCATTGGTTACCTTAATAACTTCATCATAAACCGCGATATTCAGTGTTTCAGGAACAAAGCCGGCACCTATACCCTGTATCTTATGGGGTCCGGGCTTTTCTCCCGAAAGTACAGGTGAACCTGCCGGTTCAACCGCCACTACCTGAACATTAGGATTTTTGCTTTTCAGATATTCACCCACGCCGGAAACAGTACCTCCTGTGCCGACACCGGCAACAAAGATATCAACCTTCCCGTCGGTATCTTCCCAAATTTCCCGACCTGTTGTATCATAGTGTATCTTCGGATTGGCACTGTTGGTAAACTGGCTCGGGATGAAGCTGTGTGCATTTTCCGCAGCAAGCTCCTGTGCCTTTTCAATAGCACCCTTCATTCCCTTTACGCCTTCTGTCAAAACAACTTTAGCACCATAGGCTTTGAGAAGGTTTCTTCGCTCAATACTCATTGTTTCCGGCATTGTCAGTATTACCTGATATCCCCTTGAAGCAGCAACAGCTGCCAGTCCTATTCCCGTATTTCCGCTTGTCGGTTCAATAATAACGGAATTGGGTTTCAGGACTCCTTTCGCCTCGGCATCATCGATCATAGCCTTTGCGATTCTGTCCTTTACGCTTCCGGCAGGATTGAAATATTCGAGTTTGCCTAAAACCGTCGCACCTGTATTTTTGCTGACGGTTTCCAACTCTAAAAGCGGTGTTTTTCCGATAAGATCGGTTATTTTCTTATATATTTTCATATACGGTATCTCCTTCGACTGGCGAGCCGCCGGAGCCTTAATCGCATACTGCTTTATACAGTTACTCGACTCTCGTCCCTTGGTTCGCCTTTATTTAACCTTTTATATTATTATCTGCTTATGCTCTCTTTACAAGTCTTGCAAAGGTCAACATCGTTTCTGAGAATGAATAGCAGTCATAGGAATTTCTCCTTTTTCATTAACACATATTACCTATATGATTAGTAGGTTTATTCCGTATATTATTATCTCACATCCAAACTGTTTTGTCAAGAACTTTTCTGCAATAAAACTATAGGATAATCCTATTACTAATTATCAAATCGTTTATTACCTCGCCGGCAATGATTAAACCGGCTACTGACGGCACAAAAGCCGCAGAACCGGGGATATCACGTCTTACGGTACATTTTCTTGTACCCGGTGGACACACACAGTGATTCCTGCAGCTTATGGACATATCTTCCAAAGGTTTTATTGGTTTTTCCTTTGAATAAACAACCTTTAATTTTTTTATTCCCCGTTTTCGGCATTCATAACGCATTACCCTTGCCAGCGGACAAACAGAAGTATCATAGATATCCGATACTTCAAAAGCAGCGGCATTCAGTTTGTTGCCTGCACCCATTGAGCTGATGATCGGTTTTCCTGCTTCCTTTGCACTCATTATCAATTCAAGCTTTCCGCTGATAGTATCAATAGCATCTACGACATAATCGTACTGAGAAAAATCAAACTCTTGTTTTGTATCAAGAACATAAAAGGTCTTGTAAGTTCTTACTATACAGTCCGGATTTATAGAAAGAATCCTTTCCTTTGCGACATCGACCTTGTATTTTCCTATGGTATTCATTGTTGCCAATATTTGTCTGTTGATATTTGTTAGGCATATTTTATCATCATCTATCAGGTCAAGCTGTCCGA
>DBWG01000099.1:3633-3766 GCA_002308635.1 Ruminococcaceae bacterium UBA1244
ATTTAACATATCTTTTCCTTTTGATTTAGGTGTTTCCAAGTTTTATCATTTTATCAATACATTTTCTTGCCTGTGAAATCGTATCCGAGGAGAGAATGATCTCCTCACCACTTTTGCCTGCAACACAGTTATA
>DBWG01000100.1 GCA_002308635.1 Ruminococcaceae bacterium UBA1244
CTCCTTTATTGTCTTGACAGGTGATGTTCTGCGTACCATGAAAAACGGAATTACGAGCGACAAAACGAGCATTGCTGCTATAATTGCAAAAGTAATGATCATGTTGTTTGCGGCAAAATTGTGTTCAAATAATTCTGCGTATTCAGTGCTTTGAAACAAGGCAAACGCTGAAAGTCCTATAATAACGGCTCCGGACAGTATCAACATGGAATAGGCAAGGGATTCTTTAAGACAGCCTTTGAATCTTGCGCCGCATAGAAAATATACACCGTAATTCCGTATCTGCTCTTTTGTATGGAGTGCCGCCGAACAGATCAGCTCAGCAATGACTATCACAAACACGCCCAAAAGTATCGGCAAAAGGCGGATGTACTGTTCGTAAAGATAGGAGTCGGAGTTTTCTTTGAAATCGGACATCCTGATGTAGCTGCCCTTTATCCCGGCAAGAAGTTCATTGTTGGCTTGTCTGATCTCATCGGATGGGTTGCTGTTGTAGGTGATAAAAGCCGTAACCGTTTCAGGATCATCCACAACGCTAAATAAAGGGTCGGCATCTGACGAAACATAGAATTCTGCGCCCTCATTTCCTAAAGAACCCGTTGTGTACATATTGCGGACATCAAGGGTGTTTTTCTTTCCACTGCTGCCCTGTGCCGTGCCTTCAAGTCTAACAGTCGGATAATAACCGCCGTGCTGTATCGTGCCGACTATCAAAAGCTCTCCCATGTCAATTTCTTTCAGCGAATTTGTTTCTTCATCGTATGTCTGAACTCTGAACGGTATCACGTCACCGACCTTGAGGTATGCTTCACGGTTCAGCACCGCCACTGCTTCTATCTGTCCTTTACTGTTTCTTGATGAACTTCCCCAGTGTCCCGACGTTAGCGGTATGTTGAATTTTGAATATATACTGTCGTCTATTGCGTACAGACTGCGGTACTTGGTCTTTTCGGAACTGTGTTCGTCCCTTAGCAGATCGGATTCTGATACGATAGTTTTTATGTTGGAGCAGGTAATCGAAATATCTCCCTGCAGTGAATGATACTGCTCCGTGAGCTTTTTCATATTTTCCGGCTTTCCTGTCAGACGGGGAGTGAAAACATAGCCCTCGTGATTCATTATTTCTTCGTATGGTCTGTAATAGACCGAACGGCTGTTGACCACCGCTATCAGAATATTTCCAACGATCAGAACTGCCGCCAGCTCCAGCATGATGATGATATTGAAAACAGGCTTTCGGATAAAGCTTTTCCATGCAAATTTCAGATACTTCAAAGCAAGCCCTCCTTTCACGCTTTTCGCTTCATTTCTTTTATGCTGACCATCGTTGAAGGTATCACAGTGACGGTCAGGATAACAAGCGCCGTCAGCAGATAGCCGAGAACTATGTATAAATTTACTGACGGTTCGGCAAAGAATTCTTCAAAGGACGGATACATTTCCGTGACAGGTTCAAGAATAAATTGACTGAAAATCACATATCCGAGCATTGTTGAAAGGATCATGGAAAGACATATTTCAAGCATATAGACAATATGCGTTTTTGCTCTTGTACAGCCGCACAGACGAAGTATCATCAGATTGTTTTTGCGCTGTGACAGCACAAAGCTGTACAGCTTGGCGATTGCCAAAACCACAATGACCATCACAATGGCAGATACTACAAACAGCATTTGGCTCAACTGTAAAGCATCCGGGTCAACAGCTTCGGGAATCTTACCGTTATCCGTATTTATCGGGAAAAGCGACTGGAAAACGGACAAGATGTCTTCAATATCATTTTGAGTGAGTCCGGTTTCAAAACCGATACTGATACGGTTTACCGCAAAACTATCGGGGATAGCATTGTATGGGATGACGGTTTTTGGATAATCTCCGACACATTTGAAATCAGCACCGTTCAGTCTGACGGTCTGACCGATCTCAAACGGGCACATCGGACTTTCTACATCGAAAAAAAGAATATTCTCGGAGGTATCTATGTAATTGCTGATGTCATAGACCTCTCCGTTTTTTCCTTTGACGGGGCTGTAGTATTCGGGATAATAGCTGTTGTATTCTTCAACTGCCGCATAGCCGTCCGATATATCAATAGTCTTGTCTGTATAAAGTCTAAGGTTCATGTAGCTGATCTTGTATTTTTCGGTTCGGTCTATCAGTTCTTCCAATGCGTTTTTGTACTCACCGAAGGTCAGCGTGTCAGGATATTCAAGACGATCTGCTTTTTTACCGTTTTTACGGAAGGTGTAGTTTATCTGTTCTCCGTCACGGTTCATCGACATACTGTAATCGGAGTCCTCTCCTGTAAAAGCAAAGGCAAACTCCTGTGGACGCTGCTCCTCCTTTTCGGTGTAATTCATGTTGTAAGCCATACCGCTGCTGATAAACACCTCCACGCAGCATACAATCTGTACGAAGATCAGAAACAGGAACAGCAGAGGATGAAGCCTTAAAAAGCATTTGATGTTTTTGAAGGTCAGTGCCGGATATTTCATGTTCATTCACCTCCGCAGGCAATGGTCTGACCCCCGATGGTTATGGAGCGGATATCTTTTGGGTCAGCAGGAGTAAATCTGAAACCGTTACTTCTTTCGCAGAGGATGTACTTACCGCTGAAAACAGCCGTGTCATTACAACCATTTGAAGAATTGTAAGGATTGCCGCCGCTGTAAAGCTCGGCATTCAGAATTGTACCGTTGTTCAGTTCGATCGCAATATCATTCAAAAGCGGCTTGAAGGTGAGTTCGCTGCCAAGCTCCGCAGAAAGACTGATGGAGCAGCCGCCGCAGGTGATCTCGGTTATATTGTACTCTTGTCCGTCAATGACAATCGCTGTCGGCTCGCTGATAAGAGGCTTTCTTTCAGACAGATCATCTATCACAAAAGACGCTTCATAATCAAGCGGTATTTCATAACGCTCAAAGATACATACGGCTCTGTGCTCAGGGTCAAAACGGATGACTTCATTTTCTTTTAGCTGCGTCTTGTATTCGTCCGTGTATTTCTGAATCAGTTCGTCACTAAAGTTTTCATTCGGTTCCTCCGGCTTATAGATCTCACGGACAAAACGATAAGCAAAAACTTCTTGTTCGCTCAAAGTGATCTTCCTTTTGCAAATATTGCTTTGCTGAATGTAAGCAAAGGCACTGATGGTTCTTTCGTCAGTGAAGGCGTATGTGATGTTACCCGAACGGCATACGGAGTAGGTCTTGCTGTCTTTTGATGTGCTGATCTTTATTTTCTGATGTGTCAGATCATCCCCAAGATTTCGAACGGAAAGCCCGTCAGCGGAATTGACAAATGGACTGCCGTCTTTTTTCGTGATGGTATAGGCGACAAAAACATTGTCTTCATCTCCTGTCAGCCCGTCGCAGACAATATTCAGCTCATCGCTTTCAACGTCAAACAGAACTGTTATTACCGGAATACTTTCGCTTTGCATGACCACATTGTTTCCGAAAATGTTATTGAAAGCCCCTGTCGCCGCCGCTGTTGTAAAAATTGTTCCTGCCAGAATTGCCGCAGCTATCATTATGATGTACGGTTTTCTCCTGCGCTTGCTTGAAGTCTTGCCACTGAGCCTGTCAAAAACAAGCGACTTGATATTTCCTGCGCTTACGCCTTCCGGCATTGTTATTTCTTCGGTGCTGAACGTTTCATCGTCAATCACAAGCAGATCAAAAATATTGTCCGTTTTCACAGCGAATAACCCCTTTCCTGTAAGAATGCTTTCAGTTTTGGTTTTGCCCGTCTGATGCGGGACTTGACAGCTTCCGGATGCATGGACATTGCTTCTGCAATTTCGGATAAAGACTGATAATAGTAAAAGTGCCTTATGATGATCTCTTTGTCCTGCTTTTTTAGCTGTTCAAGCGCAAGGGACAGGTCGATCTGGAGCTGCTGATTATCAAACATATCATTCAGCGAATGATCATCGGCAAGGGGAATTCCTTCAATGTCTTCCGAATCCATCAGCTTTAGTCCCCGCAGTCGATCCTTGGCTTTTGACTTGGTAATAGCGCAGAGATAGCCTTTCAGACAGCCGTCTGCTATCTTATCCGCATTCATCCATAGCGTATAGAATACATCAGCACAGCATTCCTCAATGTCCTGCGGGGTCAGAAGGCCGTTCGCTATATGACTGACAATATGAGCAGTCAAAGGCGTGTATTTATCCATGACAGCTTCAAGAGCTTTGTTATCGTGCTTTCTTAGCCGCCGTATAATTTCTTCTTCGTTCATTTTCACACCACCCTGAGTGTTTGTCCTTTGTTATTATAAACGAAAAATATACGTCAGTGGGGTCGTAATAAAAGAATTTTTTATCAGTTCTTAATTATTTCTACGGGCAAGGATCTCTTTATCACAGAACAGGGTGTTTTTCTTTCATAGCAATAATCGGCACAACACCCTCACGCTCAATTTCATAGATACGCTGTGACGGGTCTTCGTTTTCATCGGGCAGATAATAAACTTCGCCCTCATCATCGGTATATTCCTTCATCGGAACCCAGCAGGACAAACCGTTTTTATCCTGTATCACCGTGCTGAGGTTTTCCATATCCTCCTTTGTCAGCTTGCTTCCGCCGATATTAAAAACGACAGTCGATACGAGAGGAAGATATTTATGTACGATCTCTTCAAAAGCTGTATGGTCGTGTTTCTTTATTTTTTTTATTAGTAACTATTCAGTCTCTAAAAACT
>DBWG01000146.1 GCA_002308635.1 Ruminococcaceae bacterium UBA1244
GTTTCCTCAACGAGGCAATACTCACCCCAGTCAAGATTTTCGATAAGAAGCTTGCCGTCTGAGCCTGTGGTGACGACATCATAAAGTTTAAAGTTGCCGTCGCCTTCAACTTCATCATAAGATTCATATCCTTCCAATGCGGACTTCAAAGCAGCATCAGTAACATTGAAATATTTATGATTCTCATGTTCGGTATCAGTTTCAATGCTGTACTTGTCATTCGGCACTTCCATCGCATAGTAGACATCTTCATTGGTCTTTTTTATGAGTGAAACAGGAGTTGTCAGAATCTCATTTTTATACAGCCTGAACGATGCACCTGCAAGAGCTGAGCCGATATCCTTATCACCAAGTGCCTGTTCAGCGGTCTTTGTAAGACGTACTGAACCATGCTTGCGGCTGTCGGTCGCCGTATAGACGCTGACGGTCTTGTCGGCTTCCTGAGCATCAACAGTGATGTCGCCCCAGATCTCCTTGTCTGCTTCATAACCTACAGGCGGAATAACTTCTTTCCAGAAGTATGTTCCCCACTTCTTGACACGAACCGCTGTTACTCCGGTATTTTTGATATCGGACAGTACGTGGTCAAGATATTCTGTATCAACTTTACCTGATTCATAGGTCGTGCTGTCGTTTTTATCGTAGGTCTTGCCTTCGACAGTCGGTTCTTTAAGACGTGTTATCCACTTGATGAGTCCGTTATCGCCGGTCTCAACGGTAGCCATATAGATCGGGTCGCCGCTTCCAGTGATGATCGGCTCGTCATCCTCTTCTTCCGGCTCACGCTTATTGATAAGGTGCAGATAATAGGGATGTTCATTTGCACCGGAACCGTTAGTAACAGGTTCGTCGATATTCCAATAATCGCCTGCCTGCGACGGATAAGAAGGAGAAGAGTCCGTTCCGATATTTGTTGTACTGTCAACAAATTTATACAAGCCGTTGATAGAGAGAGGCTCGATAACAGACTGACGAAGCTGCGTCTGAGTTGAACCGTTCTTGCCCTGACCGTTACTGATACGGAAGAACTTTGCACCCTGAGGAACACTGATCTTATAGACATCACTGCCGTTATAGCTGCCGTATTCGATACGGTCTGCATAATACCCCGGAGAAGCTGTACCTATGACATTTTTATCGCCGTCAAAGAAGGTGACGTGCATCTCGTCCAGTACAAAACGGGAAGAACTGCTAAGATTTAAAATGTCCTGTGTACCGTTGTTGACAATATAGATGTATTTGTCGGGAGTGTACTTATTGTAGGTCTTCTTTGACGCATCATGTGTTTCAGCGTGTGCCTTGTCGAGGTCAGCGGCTGACTGATATACATTACGTGCGGTGCTGTCCTGCTTTGTACCGTAAGCGGTCGTACTGATGTCGGTATTCGGAGTATANNCTTTTCAGTTAGGAACGTGTCGCACAAACATAACCAACAGCATATTCAAGCTTTTCGGTTAGTTTCCTGTTGTCAGCAGAACCGTTGTTGAAGATAACATACGGATAGGGATAGATGGTTTCTGCATTATTTCCCTCGCCCACCGTCTGAGAAGGCGGCTGGAAGCGATAGACGGTCTTGCCGTTTTCATCCGTATAGCTTCCCTCAGCGGGAACACCTGGCCAAGCCATGTATTCACCGTCAACACCGCCGTAGTAGTACGCATAGATGCGGCCTGTATCGGAGGTGTTCTGCCATGTGTCTGTACTATCTGTGAAGTAGATATAGTCGAAATCGGTCTTATAGGCCGGTGTTTCGATGGTGGCGGTGTGCAGAGCATTGTTCAGATCAACTGAACTGGGTACGTTGCTTGTATTCTGTCCTATTCTATAAATATACCCCGCATTTACACCTACTTTTGGAGTAGCGTTACTTCCAGAAGTATCACTCATAAATGCTACTTGAGCTGCACCGTCAGGAATACCTATCCTAAAGATACGGGCAGGTTCACCCAAATCTCCGTTTGTGCCAAGATCGTCTGATAGTTTGGGCGTATTATAACCCGAAATAACTTGATTGGATGAATCGTAGAATTTCACATACGGAGGATTACTCCAATCAGCTCGTCGCCAAATATAGATGAAATCACGTGTATCTGTGCGTTTTGAGGTCCTGTTTACAATGAGCGAACTGTCCACACTCTCCACAGTGAAGGTAGAACCTGCATCATCATTCAGAATAATCAAACTGCTTTGAACTGTCCCGTTGCCAATTTTGAAGGATTTTGCATTTTTAGGCAAACGGATAGAATAAGGACTTCCTGCAGTGCCAGCACCCGGCTGTTCGAAACTGTCCAGAGATGCATCTTTCAGACTAATACCCTGTGATGCCATGCTGTTTCCACCTATTTTATCATTACCTGCTATATCACTATAGAAAGTAATATACGGCTTTGTAATGGCAGGAGCCACAATATGGATGAAGTTATCGGTTGTGATGATACGTTTTGGATTTTCGCTTCGTGAACCTGAAATATCAAAACCGCTTTTCGGATTGGCAATATAGCCATATCTGTCCTCCGGCTGATAGGTGGCGGAGTAAGCTGTGGACTGTGGAATCAAAACAATATCCAATTTTGTACGGTCGGTGGAGTAAGTGCCTTCTGTACCGCTGCTGGGATCGTATGAAAGGGTATCATCATGTACATCATTTCTTTTGCTATAAGGAACATCTCCCGTTTGGTTTTCTCCATTATGATAATCCGTTTCAATTTCACTTCCAAAGCTATATACCTGTCCTAAACCGTAATTATTACTCTGAGAAAGAGTAATGTGCATACATATTCTGCCAGGAGAAGCATCAGTGTCATTAAATACGATTGCATTTGTGTACTTATTTGTTGGATGATTTATGGTGTACGAAGCAAAACTTGTACTTATATTAGGATAATTTGTACTATCCGTAGAATTATGCAAATTAGCTTTCGTTGCATTACTTATGAATTCACCATTTTCATCACCATTACCATTATACAAATACACTCGAATATACGCACTGGAATTCAATCCGGTAATAATTATTTGATCAGAATACGGACAAGCCGGAACATATTTAAGCGTGTACTGATAATTCTTGGTATTTGCATCTGAGGGAACCTCTAATCTTTCGGTGGAATCCGTATCATTGCTGAATACTACATAATTTGAACCACTGGGAATTGTGTTATCCGTAAGCCAAACGCCACTGCTGCCACTGCCGCTGATAATCGTAGTGGAACTGCTGCCAAGAGATGTGTTTGTAGTGCTATCGGCATAATAAGTAGCGGTTATGCTCGACCACTCCAGTGCATTGACTACTCTGATCTTGTTATCACCTGATGTAGAAGGCTCGGTGGTAGATACAGGTGCGATATCCGAACCTCCATAGTAATAAAGCTTATAGTTATTATCACTATTAATACCATTGGTGTAATAAAGAAATCCGCGCCCGTAGTCTATCAATTCAGCAACTCTTGTTTGGCTAGTACCTCCACCACTACCGTTATTAAAAATAACCCTATTATAATAGAACTCATTATTTTTCTTTGGTATTTTAACGGCATATATTGGCTTGGTACTATCATTATTATAGCATCTGCCAGTATTTGTCATTTTTATACCAGGCCAAGATTGATATGCTTCATCATTGCCAGAATCAGGATGATAATAGAAATGAGCGTATTTATCATGTCCTGACCAATCACTCGGCGGAATAAACCTCAGATACCAGTAAGCATCCGTTTCTTCCCACTCATAGGTAATGGTGTCGGAATTGGTGGCATAGAGGACAGGTGTATCTGCGGGGGTGTTGCCCGGGGCGCTCGGTGTTTCTGCAACAGGAAGTGCGGACAGCTCCTCTATGTCGGCATAACGTGTCAGCTCTGCGCCGTAGGGCTTATTCGCTGTATTGATCGAATCTGCCGTCTGACCGGTACTATCATCCTCCGGTATGCCGTCACTGAACGGATTGGTCGGTTCCTCTGTCTCCGTAAAGACAGGATAGAATCTCGTCAGCGTATACTCGACGTCTGTCGGAGCATCCGAAATGCGGTACTGCATTCCGCCAAGAGTATAATTCTGTCTGCGGTTTGCCATGCTCGTGCGCAGCGGAAGTATCTCGCAGTCATTGCCGGATGTCTTTTCACTGCCGGAATCAATATTCTCGACCTTGAACTTTGCGGCATCTACGGGTATTCTGAACCTGAACCAATGACCGACTGCCAATGGTTCATCGGTGTTTGTTCCCTGAGACAGCGGGTCGCTCTCACTTGCTGCTGAAAGCTGTCCACGATACTGTCCGATAACCTGACCGGCATTGTTGATGTCCGTACCGTCCTCCTTATAGAAGGTAACACGCATCTTGCTCCATGCAGTATTATCCGATACTACCAGGTCAAGATAATCGCCGCGCCATTCATAGACGGTGTCGGTGGGTGTTTCCGATGATACATAACCGGTCGGGAGATTTTCGGTGTAGTTTGCAGCCACAGGATAGAGCTGCGTCAGATTATTGCCGCTGCCGACACCATAGATCATATCGCCGTCGGTAAAGTTCATTGCCGTTCCGGTCGTTCCCTGCGGATAGATCTCATGGCGGAGGCTGTTTTCGGATGTCAGTCTGAACGAAGCAGCATTGACCGGTATCTCCTTGCGGAGCCAACTTGTATCATTCATCTTTGTCGGCGTATACACACCGTAAGTACTTGAAGTTCCTTTTATGATCTGATCGTCAGTATCATAGAAGCTGACCTTGATATTACTGAAATTAACAGCACCGTCATTTCTGAGATACAGATAATCATTTACGGTATCACTGCCGCTGGTATGGGTGCGGACAGTATAATCCGTGTCGTTGGTCTGAGAAGAAGTACCATCCTGTACACGCTTGACTGTTGTCAGAGGCGATGTCGTACTAAGTGTCTGCCGGTCGCCGCTGCCCGTTATCGTATAGATCTGGATATTATCGGGCTGGATATCGTATTTTCCGGTATAGCGGTTCTTGTTATAGCTGCTGTTGCCGTTATCAAGAGCAAACTTTGCAGCATTAGCCGGTACCGGTACACGATAATAGTCACCGGCGGCCATATTTGCCAGAGCCGCTTTTTCTTCGGCAGTAAGACCGTCTGACGGAGTGTTGTTCAGGTGATTCAGGGCTTCGTCTGCTGTCAATTTGCCTGCATACTGCATTACATAGCCGTTGCCGCCCTGTCCGACACGATTGCCGTTGGAGTCATAGAACTTGATGTGGATATCCCCCCACTTATCCGCATTGTTATTGACAATGTAGATATAGTCGCTATTACGGAAGGTATAGGTCTCTGTAGTGCCGCCTGTGGACGTCTGAGTCCATGAACCGTTTTCGGTATAGCCCTTGCCGCCTTCTGCGTCATAGACCTTTGTTTCATGGCCGCCGCCTCCGCCGCTGCCAAGTGCCGTACCGCTGCCGAGCAGACCATCGCTGAACATTACCTTTTTGTAGTTGGTATCATCGCCAAGCGGACGGCGGAACTTATAAATAGTATTGCCGTTCTTGTCGACATAGGTGCTGTCAACACGCAGCGTCATGTTCTGTACTTCCGTATTGAAATAAGGACCGGTTGTCGGATCGTGGTATACCGTACTGCCGACAGGAATAAGACCGGGCCAGATTGAATAAACGGCTCTCTGCCAGTTGTCGGCTCTCAGGTCGCCGCCGCCGTAGAAATAAGCATAAACTGTATTCTTCCAGCCTGACGGTTTCTTGAAGAAGATGAAATCATTGTCGCTTTCAACGCTGAAGGAGTTGCCGTTGTCCAGATAGGTATCTCCGGCCTTGTTGACGATCTCGTCATAATCCCACTGCTTAAGTTCAACGCTTGTTGTACCGTTACTCAGCTTTGTTTCACCGCCGGAAGAAGTACCGCTGGCTTGCAGTTTCCAGTAGTTTCCGCCGTTCTTACGGGTGGTATCTTCTGCAATAGGTGTAATTTTTGTATAGAGTTTTCCGTAACCGCTGTATTGGTCAGTACCTGCATTTTTCGTACCATTATTGATACGGAAGTATTTAGCCTCTTTCGGAATAGTAAGCTCATAGCAAAGATTGCCGAACTTCTTGCCGTCATCAGTCTCATACCGTTCAGACCAATTGAACTGTATACGATAAGCACTATCTGCATAAGCATACGGCTCCATAAGATAGCCCGGGAATTGTTCTCCTACAGGCTGACTGCCCTCAGAATCCTTGAAGAACTCAATATGCAGGTTATCCCAGCAGTATTCGCTGTTGCGGCGGAAGATGATCTTGTTTGCAGTAGGCTCATAAGCTATGCCGCTGCTATCCTTATGTTTATTATCTATCCTTCCGATACCATCTGTCCTGACATTATTGACTTCTATCTCATCACGGATATAAATACCATTGGTGTTATAGACCGCACCTTTTGTAAAGGTAAATTCATTTGTTTGTTTATTGTAATTATTCCAACCACGATGGAATCTTACTATCCTTGCACCATCTGGCGGCTGAATCTTCCAGATGACCTGATTATTCTGATAATCAACAAAACGTTCCCAGACGCTGTACTGACCCATCTTTTTACCGCTGGCATCATAGAAATCGGCAAATATTCCGTCTTTTTCAATAAACAGATCACCCAAAGTCATTCGGAAGCCCTTATCATTACCGTTCCAATCATAGTAATAACTTCCGTTATTGCCGCGGTTGATCTCGTATTTTCTCCATCCATCGGAAATAGAATCCGCAAAGTAGATATAGTCGTTGTCGGTACGGGGAAGTATCCAGTTGCTGTCGGTTGCTGTGGGCGGTGTGACCGTACTGTTGACATAAGAATAAGTATAGGTCGGTTCGCCGGAGGCAACTTCTGTCGGAACTGCCATTTCGCTGCCATTGAGCGTATAGGTCGGTGATTCCGGTGTCGGAGCTGTTACCGACTTGTTGATGTCATAATAGGTTATAGACGTTTTGACATTCGGACGGTAGTAAAGCTCAAATTCTCCGCCGTCAAGCGGGTCGCCGTACTCATTCTCTTTGAGGATATCGAGAGAAGCTGCTTTGCGCGGGTCTTCATGCTCAACAGATATCTTCTTGTTCTCGCTATCAATGACAAAGGGTTTACAGTAGCTGAGTTCATAGCCTTCAGGCGCTTTGACTTCCACGAATACATAACGTCCGTTCATTATTCCTGTGATCGAACCTTCACCAAAGGTATCAGGAACATTTGAATAAGAGGATTCTCCCGATTTCCGCTGGAGCAGGAACTCAAAATTACTGCCTGAGGTTCGTACTGACTCAGGAATGGTTATCAGGAGAGATACCTTTCCGTTGACAGGTGTTTCCTTCGTTATCGTTACAGAATACTCTACATAAAGTGTATTAGCAATACGGAAATCATAAGGAACACTTGTGTCAGGATCGGATGCTTCAAGTCCCGTGATCCTCAGTTTCAGATCACCTGAACCGATATCCGCCGAAGGAATCGAGAACATACTGTTATTGATACGATAGATCTTGGATGTATCATTTACCTGATTTGCGAGTATATACTGAGGAGCAACGATCTTGCCTTCGCTGTTGGTCGTGAATACATACTGGATATGCGATCCGTTGACCATATCGGAGGTACGCCAGAATTGGTGGATATCTGCTTTCCATGCACCGTTATCGTCTTTCAGCTTTCCGCCGCAATCCTTTATTGCCTGATCCGCTGCGGCTATGTATTTATCCTTTTTTCCACTGAAACCGGAGAACTCATAGGGCACCATCTGGAGCAGATAATACGTTGCATTTGCCAGCTTGATGTTGGTGTCTTCTGCATCCATCTTGACAAATGATATTTCTGTATCTTCTACGTGCTGGAGGTTGCCGATACGGTTCTCGGACTCATTGTTGCTGTATACGAAGCCGGAATCATAGGTTGCCGTTGCCGCTGTATCACTTGCGCCGGCATCTATCGTAAAGACAGCCGGGGCTGATTTCGGAAGGAATCCGGAGGGCGCTGCTGTTTCGGTAAGCGTATAGGTGTTGAGCGGGAAGTCTTTAAAGGATATCCTGCCGTTGTCATCCGACTCAACGATATTTGAACCATTGCTGTCAAGAACATAATCACTTCCGCTCTTGCTGACATTGACAGCCTCTCCGTTACAGGTAAGAGCAAATTTTGCACCTTTCAATGTGATGTCGGTATAAGCACCGCTTGAATGGTCGCCGTAAGCGTCATAGTGAGTCTGGTCGATCTTTACAACGCTTGCATCGCCAAGTATCTGGGTATTGATGACCTTTATTGTGAGCGGAGCAGCAGAAGTTGCTTCATCTGCAATCAAAGTACCGTCTGTAAGCGCATCTTCTGTTGGAGCGGTCATATCGTTTATCGTTTCCACTTCGGTTGACGGATAAGCATAAGTAACGGTATAACCCTGAATATCCTCCTCCTGTATCTTGTAATAATACGGGTTGTTACTGTAGTCATAGAGCGGCAGCTCATCAAACCGAGCGGACATACTATCCGAACTGTAAGTCACAACCTCTCTATGCTCAGCAGGACCTTGCGCGCTTTCATCGTTAAATTCGGTATAATCATCGTCGCCTGTTCCCTTTCTGGTCAGTACAAAGGCAACATCGGATTCCCTATACTTATCAAATGCGTCGGTTTTATAGTTCCATGCCTTTTCGGCTTTGATGTAAGTAAGCGGGAGAGTGTTTGTGATGTAATAATCTGTTACATAGAACTTATCAACGCTGCCAACGATTTCCTTTACAGCTTTATACTCTACACTGCTTGCATAGTAGCCGTAATGATGGTAGCCGTCAATGAAGGTCGGGAATGTTCCTTGAGCAAGTGTTTGTGAGCCGTCATATTTATCATCAATATCAACCGCACTCTCAACTGTACTGTTCTGGTCGTCATGAGCATCCTCACGCACGTTGTAGACAATAACATCGCCGTTTTTGTCATACTTTGGAAGCTTCTCAAATGTAACGTACTGATCGTTCTCTGTGGAGGTGATCCGCTTTACTTCCTTGTACTTGCCGTCTGCACTTCTGCCTCCGCTGGTATTGGTATTTGCAGCATCACTGCTGAGAGTGATGTCAAGTGCATAGCGTCTTTGTGTTTTGTCATTGTCATCCCATTTTTTATGGACTGTGATATCACGGGTCTCAAGCCTGTTGCTGATATCGAAGGTCTCAACGAGCGGATGTGTGCCGTCCCATGCAAGCTGTGCTGTCGATGAATCAGAAGCTGAATTGTTGAGTTCTACAGCCGTTACGGTCTGCTTGATATGCTGCTCGGTAGATCCATCATTGTCAGTATCGTAATCATACTCTGACGCAATACAATACTTCGGCTCTTCATACAGCTTTACCTTCTCTTCTTGTATCTGGAAGGTAAATGCAGTGTTGTTATCACTGTATTTAAGCAGCTTGCTGTAGGTGAACGTCCAATCGTTAGCACCTGAAATATCAGGAGTCGTCTTATACCATTCTGTATATGCCGCTGCTGTTGTCGGCTGCATAGCAGAATAATTATTGGAGTTATTGTCTCTTTTCAGAGTCAGGTTCAGCTTATCCGCCTTGGCTGCGTCAGTACTGCTGACGTTAAGATCATTGATGCCTGTCGGACGGAGACCGAACTCGTTGTTCTGGTCTATCCAGTGCTTGTTTGCCGTTACGGACGTAAGCGGGAGGGTATCGGTAATGTGGAAGCGTGTTACATAGGAACGGGAATCATCATCTGTTGCAACAGCTTTCTTCGCACTGCCTTCATAGCCGTAGCTGTAATCGCCGCTGTCCTTTTTCTGCTCGAATTCGCCGGCAGCAACAGAATTCAATGTATCATTGCTCGGTGCTTGGAGGTCAGTACCGCTGGCGGCTGTTCCGGAGGTGTTTTTAGCTTCCGTCACTTTGTAGGTGATGACATTGCCGTTCTTATCATAGATCGGAACGTCCTTGAATACTACACCTTTATAGGATGCAGGAACAGTCGGGTCGGTATTCGCCTTGGCAAGATACATGGTAGCGGCAGGATATACAGTAGTAACTGTTTCCGGATGTTCAGCATCCAGTGCCGCCGTACCTGTCAGCGTGATGGCTGTCTGATAATGGAAATTCTTACTCAATTCAGAAGTTGTAACACTATTATCTGTTATAGTATTCTGACCATAGTACTGGTCGTTCCACTCCTTGGTGACGAGGATATTACGGGTCACGGGTGTGTTCTTGACATAGATGGTATCGGGATTCTCTACTGTACCGTTTTCCAGCGTAGTACCGGTTGCGGCAGAAGATTCGCTGACATAGGAACCCGCAAAATTGCTCGGAGAATACTCTTTAGTGTAAACATGACCGTTGCTTGCAAAGGATTCCTTGATATAGTAGGTAATGAACTGCTTCCGCTCACCTTTATTCGTGCTTGTACCGCTGAGGTTGATATAAACAGGAAGACGCACAAACTCGTAGGTGTAGTTATAGTCATCCAGTTTGGTAAAACCATCGAGAGTTTGCGTATCATCATACTCTGTATCACTGTTATGCGCTGTAATACTGCTGTCAGCCGATACAAGGTGGTCTGTATAACTGTCGATCAACGCACCGTCTTCATCTTCATTCTGATAGCGGCACCACAGCTCAACGCTTACATTTGAAAGCTCAGGTCTGATGGTATCCTTGTAGCCTGAATCATTCCATATCTTCTGCACCTTGAGCTTCTTTTCATCAACCGTATGCTTGTTGGTGAATACATATTCGGCACTTTCATTGCCGTCCACTGTCGGGGTCGTATTGACCAGTTCGTAATTAGAAACGCCGCTCTCCTCTATTTTATAGGCGTAAGGATCATTGCTGATATCATACTTGAGCTGATCGCCAAAATCGACCTTCCATTCTGTCTGCTCAGCATCCTTATGCGTTACCTCGCTGAAAACGTTTGTTCCTGTTCTTCTTTTCAGAGTAAATGTTACGCTGTCCGGACGGACGAAGTCACGGTTGTTTTCATCATCCCATTCCTTTTCAGCCGTAAAGCTGATAACCGGCAGGGTATTGGTAATATGATATTCTGCCGCATAGACATATTCATCGTCACCGATGGTATCGGAATCGGCTACATATTTTGCAATGCCTTCATAGCCGTAATGACGATAGCCGTCCGTAAAGGTCGGTGATGTTCCCGTCAGGGTTTCGGAGGCATCTTCATACTTTTCTGTAATATAAGCCGCATCACGAGGAGTACCTTGTGTTGCGCCGTTAGAATCCTCACGCACGTTGTAGACTATAACAGTACCGTCCTTGTCGTACTTCGGCAGTTTCTCAAAGGTAACATACGCACCATCATTTGTGGAGACAATTGTTTTTAATTCCTTATAATGGTTGCCGTTAGCGGTATCCTTATGTGTCTTACTTGTGATATCTGTGCTGCTGAGCGTGATGTCAAGTTCATAACGGGTGCTAAAATTGTTGTCCTGATCATCCCAATGCTTATAGACTTTGATATCACGTGTATCAAGCTTGTTGGTGATATCGAAGTTTTCATCCAGAGGAGCCGTACCGTCCCATACAGCTGCACCGCTCGGAAGAGTATCAACATCCGTAATTGTCTGCTTGTCTGTATAGGCCGTTTCCGGGTCATCATCGGCAGCATTTTCATAATCACTTGCCACGCAATACTGCGGTTCACAATATGCTGTGACACGATCTTCTGTAATCTTGAAAGTATAGGCATTATTATCAACGTCATACTTCAACAGCTTATAGTAAGTGTATGTCCACTCATTGCCGGCAGCAGGAATGTTTACACCGTCTACTGTATTGCTGCCATCGGTGTAGGAATGAACATACCAGTCTGTATCACTGCCTGACGGTGCAAGGTCTGTCCAATTACTTTCGGAAGATATCTTTCTGGATAATGTCAGGTCGATACAATATTGAGTGCTTTCTCCCTTGTTCTTGTCATTGATACCTGTCGGACGAAGGTCAAAATCATTGTTCAGGTCGTCCCAGTGCTTATTGACCTTAACGGAAGTCAGCGGAAGCGTATTGAGGATATTGTACTGATAGACCGTTACGGTAACATCTTCCCCATTGACTTCCTTGGTTTCTTCGTACTCTTCCAGTTTACAGGTGCCGTCATAACCGTAACGCTTGGTAGAAACAACAAACTGTGCATTCGCCTTAAAGGTGAAATTAGTGTCATCTATCTTTTCGGCGATAATGCGGACATCCTTTTTGCCGTCAGCAGGTTCGGTTTCCGTTACCGTAATATTTGCGGCACCGTTAAAACCGTTGACCACACAATGCTCCGGCAGGTCTTTCAGCAGGATGTAGTAGCATTGCTCTTCACTGCCATCATTAGTGACCGTAAATCTGCCGTTGGATGCGGTGATCTCCGTACCGGATTCAGCACCAGCCGAAGAAAGTACCTGTGCTTTCAGTGTTGCCGGCAGTACGCCGTCAACGGAAGTTCCGCTGTTATGGGCAGTATACGCATTGGCGATTTGTCCGCTTGATGCACCGCTGTCGGTAGCATCCTCCGTTACCTTATAGACAATGGTCTTGCCGTAAAGTGTGGTTTTTGGCAGATCTTCAAAGCGCACACCGTTTTTATCGGTCTTGTCGATGATCTTATATTCACTGTAGGATCCGATATCATCACTGGAAATTGTCGCCTTGACATTATAGTGCAGGTTTGCAGCCTTTGCACTGTCATAGCCGTTGTCATCCCAACTCTTTGCAACAATAACATCAATGGTCTCAAGCTTGTTGGTGATCTCGAAGGTCTCAACGAGCGGATTTGTGCCGTCCCAGTCAAGCTGATTTTCAGGAACAACAGAACTTGAATTATTTACCGTTACCGCTGTTACGATCTGCTTGTTGTTCACAGGAACGTTTTCATTGTAATCTTCCAATGCACAATACTGCGGTCCGTAATACGGGTGCAGCTTTGTTTCCTTTATCTTGAAGTTGTAGAGGTTGTTGTACTTATCCGCTTTGAGGAGCTTGTAGTAGGTATACGCCCACTCATTCGGCTGATCGGAAACAGGGATTTTCACTCCGTCTACAGTCTGATTCTGTGCATTTGTATAGGAATGAGTATACCATTCTGTTTCATTATTGCTGGTCAGATTGTAGTCGATCTCTGTCCAAGCATTATTATTCGATCCAAGCTGTCTGTAGATGGTCAGATTGAGCTTGTCCGCCTTTTCTTCATCGGTCATATTTACATCGTTGAAGCCTGTGGGACGGAGATTGAATTTGTTATTCTGGTCGTCCCAGTGCTTTTCGACTGTAACAGCCGTAAGCGGAAGAGTGTTCAGGATATTGAAGTGTGATACCGGCTGCTCTGCAGGTGCATCGCCTTCTGCACGAGCTCCGGTGCTTGTGCTGTTGGCAGCGGTCTTAGCCTTTTTGCTGTATGCCTGAGCGCTGCCCTGATAGAGATAATGACGATAGTATTTTGCATTATCAGTACCGTTCTGGTCGCTTAACTTGCATGAGAAGTAAGAATCCGTATCAGGTGAGGACAGATAAGTGTCATCAGCCACACTGGCATTTTCTTCTACTTCATCGCCGTTTTTCGAGTAATTGACCGTATCCTTCTCAACGGTATCGTACAGATCATATATCTGATAGTCATTGATATTTGCAAGCTTTTGGGCTTTTTGCGCTTCGGTCAGGCTTTCATCGTCCTTGAAGAGATCATCAAATTCCTCTACGGGCGACTCAGTCACTTTATACTTGATAAGGCTGAGTGAAGGCGAATATATCGGCATATTTTCAAAGATAACGCCGTTTCCGACAGCAAAGTGATAGCCTTCGTCATCGGTATAATGCGTATCGTATTTCATTACCGATTCAACCGTCAGCTTTATCTGTTCAGCGGTATACACTGTTTCGCCCGCACCAACGGCTCTGTATACATAGGGCTTCGTATCACCGCTGCTGTTTGTAAATTCAGACGGCAGGTCTGGGAACTCAAGTGATGAATCCACAACCATATCAGAATAAACCGTTTCGTATGATGTATCGGGAGCATCCTTGGGCTTGCGCTGGAGAGTGAACGTCAGCGATTCACTGTTGTCCATCTTCTCTGCCGTGACATTGTGGAATTTTTCTCCGCGAGTCAGGGTAATGACCTTTTTGGCTTCAATTTCTACCTTTGCCGTTACCTTATAATACAGGTATTTCGGCGGTGCAGAATTGACAGCCTTCGCAAGCTTGCTCTTACATTTGTAGGAAACTGTTGTTCCGTCATTCGATTTATCGGCAGTAAAATCATGCGCATTTGCTTCGGTCAGTTCATCACCGTTTTCGTCACATTCAATGATATCGTAGGTGTATTTGTATGTGACATAGGGGTCATCGGTGTTTTCATTTGGGAGACCGTCCACGTTGAATTCGATAACGGCAGCGGAGAGCATTTTAGCTGTTAATTCTTCTCCGACGACTTGAGCTTCCCCACCATTGACCGAACGGAATACAGAGAAGACAAAGTTTCTTTCATCTGTGATTTCAACCTTTTTCTCAATGATGAGATCAACTTTATCATTCTCAGCCGGACGAACAGTAACAGACCTTTCATCTGTACCGTCTAAGATTGAATACGTATAGATATCACTGCCATATTTAGCAGGAAGGTCTTTTATTATTACTGAAAATACCTTTTGCTTTTCATTCAGCTTGTATGCCTTGTCTGCTCCAATGTTAAATCCGTCATTTGAGCTTATGGTGTCTTCATCATCCGGGTCATCTATGCTGTAATGCTCTTTGTACGGTATCCTGATAATTCCGTTTGAACCGCTGTGATAGGTCTGCGGCTCATATTCGGGAGTTTCTTCCGGATGTACAGTAACCGCCGCAGTTTTGACAACAGAACCATCAATTTCAGAAGTCAGTTCAGCAGTGATCGGATAGTGCATTAATTCCGTCTTGTGGTTGCCTGTGTCGGTAGCGGTCGTATTGTCATATCCCTGGTCATCCCAGTTAAGTGCAACGCTTATGTCATGTGTTTCAAGAGTATTGGTAATGGATACACGGTTATGAGCATCGGCTGTCAGGTCGTTTTCTCCTATAGGAGCATCACTGACAAGGAATTTGTATGCCTTTATAGCCTTTGTACCTGTCACAAGCTTTTCAATAGCCGTGTCATTCTGCAATACCTTGAAACAGGTCTTATTCGTTACGGCTGCCGACAGTGTCTTTTCAACTGTAAGTGTACGGATATCAGCCGTATTATCGCCGGCAAAATTATAGGTAAAAATCAAACCGCCGTTTGCATTGTATTCCTTGACGTCATACGCATAGAGGTTATTAGACTCATCACGAGCAGGCAGACCAGGAATATCCACCGTCAGCTTATCGCCGTCTGCATACAATTCGGAAACAACTATCCGTCCGTCAAGATCGGCAGTGAATATTACACTTGACGCATCGTTTTCGGAAGAACTGTTTATTGCATTCAGGCGTTTGCCGTTTACATCCGTAGTGACAAGTTCATCTTCACTGCCCTCCTCACCGCAATTGCGAAATACCTTATAGTATACGTTGTTAAAGGTCTTTTTAACTGTCAGTGAAACTGTACCGCCTGTAGTTTTGGAAGCAGTTTCCAATGTGGACGGTGTGATAGCGGTTCCGCCTTCAGTACACTCTGCAATGCTGTAGGTGTAAGAATGATCGCTGCTGTCATTCTTCGGCAGATCATTGACATAAAGTGTCAGGACAGCATTCTTTTCTTCACTTGCAGTGATGATGCCGCTAACAGGAACTGTCAATTCAGCACCGTCCTGAACAACAGTCATACCTGTCGTTACTTGCTGTAACTGTGCGTTGTCGCCTTCCTTACGATAGACCTTAAATGAGAGGTTCGGCGCAGGTGAATTTACCGTAAGAACAACAGTGTTTTCAGAACCGTCAGAAATTGTAAACTCGATATCAGAAGAAACCTCTTCATTTCCGCTGCTGTCACATTCCTTGACGGAATATATATACTGGTGCTGTGCATCCTGTACACCGCCGAAATACTTATCAAGACCGGAAATAATCACATAAACACTCTTGCGGACTGCCGCAGTATTGGGTACAACGATGATATTATTTTTGTTTGCAGGATATTCCTTACAGTTGCTTTCAGCCTCGACAAGCTTTTCATAAACTATCTGTGAAAGATGTCCTTCCTCAGCTCCGTCATTTTCAGAAAGCGGAAGTTCCTTAACGATCACTGTCAGCCTGCTGTTTTCCGCATAAGATACAGGAACAGTAAATACACCATTACTGCCGGACTGCCATGTGATATCGCCGTCCGCCGTGCTTACGGCTGTGATGCCGGTGACGTTATCGTAGGTTTTGCCGTCAGTTGTGCGTCTCAGCTTGAACTTGAAAGGTTCTGTCTGTCCGGCAGTGAGCGGTATCTCTACTATACAGTCGGACTTGCCGTCAATTGAGGCGCTCATTGCTATGGAAGCAGCGTCTGTCGTCTCATGGGTCGTTTCATCCACGATCTCTATAGCTTTGTTATTTTCACCGGTAACGATATAGGAATAATCCTTACCTTTAAGACGGCGATAAAGCTGATAATCCACATTTGGACTTTCGGTGCCGAGCGGTTTGCTGAGAGCAAGAGTTACATTGCCGGAAGAAACGGTTTCAGTAATTTTTATCTTGTCGGTGTCTGCAACTGTTTTTTCCGTACCGTCAGCATTGCACTCCAATACAGAATATGTATAGGTGCGCTTGTCGTCTCTCTTTTGCGGCAGACCTGTCACATTGGCGGAAAGCACCTTAGCGTTGTCCCCTGTTCCGGTATAGACTCTCGGTACGGCAAAAACGCCGCTGCTGTCCGCTGTATAAACAATGTCATTTATTGTGATATTGAGCCGCTCATCGTTCTTATCCTTAACAACCGTCTGCGCTTCCGCTTTATCGTCAACCTTGCGCTGGATCTTGAAATAGAGCTTCGGCAGTTCATTTGTGACGAGTATCGTCGTTTTGCCGTTGGTATTGTCACGGAAAGCGCTGTCCTCTGTCCTGACGGTACCGCCGGAAGGAGAAACCTCCTTGACGTAATAGCGGTACTGATGTCCATAGATATCCGCCGACTGGAGATCGGGAATCTCAAAGGACTGCACTCCGTTGAATGAATAACTCTTCGGTACAGATATAATATCTGATGAATTTGCTGTCACGGAGTTCGTGCTGTAAGGCTGACCGTATTGCAGAAGGAGCTTTTCGTCAGATTTACGTGTATCATTTTTATCCGGACAGAGATAGAGCTTTTTGGTAGTGTTATCTACTGTCTCAAGGATATAGTATGTTACAGAAACTGAAGTTCCTCTGTGGACTCCGTCTGCACAGGTGTTGACCTTATACGGCAGATCGTCAAAAGTGATCTTCCAGAGACTGTCATCCGTACCGTCCTTGAAGCTGCTGTCAATGATCCGCTTGAAATATTCCTCGGCACGTTCACCGGTGAGAGCCGGATACTTTGCAAGCATTGCCCTATAGACGGCGGACTGCTCTGAATATTCTTTGCTGGGATCATAAACAAGTCCATCGAATGAACCTGTCTTTTCGGTCTGATTCGGGAGAATGATAGTATCTCCATTTTCATCTTCGCCGTATTGGAGTGCATATTCGTCATACTTGCACCACAATTCATACGTGACTGTCGAAGGACGGGTACTCAGACGGTCATTCTGATCGTCCCACTTCTTGTAGGCTGTGAGTGTCCTCTTCTCCGGCACATAGGTATTTGTGAATGTGTATATCTTTGTGTCGGCGTTTTCAGAGGTCTCTTCGGAGGTAGAGTAATAATCTACACCAACTTCTTCAACGAAGTATTCAAAGGAACCGCCGTCAGGTGCAAAAGCAGCGCACTGTTTCCATTTTGCCTCCCAATCGTCAGCTTCGCCTACCGTCTTGCTGGATGCAAAACCGGTATCCAAAGATGTTTCACCGTTGAGAGTTTTTCTCCTTTTCAGAACATAGGTAATGCTCTCCGGACGCTGTCCGTAAAGGTTGTTTTCATCGTCCCATATCTTTTTGGCTTCAAAGTTGGTAAACGAAACGCTGTTTGTGGTCATCTGATTGGTAATGATCGACTGACCGTAGGTCTCAGTTTCATACTTTGTAACGTTATTTGTGTTGTATGCCTTCAAAGAACCTTTGACGGTCTTGTCGGAAGTACCGTCATTGTATACTATTTCAAAGGTGAAGTCGCTGTCATCGTTTTCGGATACAGTTTTGGTTATCAGCAGATTGACTTTGCCGTTGTCCGCATACTCCTGAACACATACAGCATCATCATCGCTGACGCTATATTCATACTGATCGGACAGTCCTTCTACACGGACAGAGAAGGTGTTATTGACCTTATCAGTCTTTGGAACAGTAAACTGACCGTTCGACTCGGATGTATAGACCTTTTCGGGCTTGTATACAGTGCCCTCTTCATCCGTGATCTCACCGTTCTCGGTTATCTCATAGTCTACATAGTAGTCCTTTGTACCTCTGCGTATCGTTCTGACGTAAGAATACTCGTTCTCGTCACCGACAAGGAACAGATATGTATTCTTTTCGTTTACGCTATTGCTGCCGATCATTTTTTCAACGACACGATAGGAATATTCCAGACCGTTCTCATCGTAGACAGGCAGGGAATCAAAGCTGTAATTCAGATTTTTCTGGGGGATGTTCGGGTTATAAGGTACAGTATAGGAGTATACCTCATTGGCTGATGAGATCGGAACACGGTTATAAACCTTTTTGAGCAGGGTCTCGCCGTCCTCTGTGACTTCCTGTGTGCTGATCGAAGCAAGAACGACATTTCTCAGATCAACCGGTGTCCAGTTAGTCTGACCGGTCTTGCTCTGAAGCTGTATCGTATAGGTGCTGCGGCTTCGGGATGTATTGTCCATATCATCCCAAACCTTGAGTACCTCGTGCTTGGTCTTCTGGAGCTTGTTGTTCAGTCCCTGGTCAAGATGAGCGTAGGTATATGTGTTTGTATCCAGCACAAAGGGCTTGTCAGTCTCATGGATATGCTCGCTCTTGTAGAGGTTGTTATAGCTTTTTTCTGCAGCAGCATCCGGATGTTCATTGTCATACTCCGAATAATACTCCTTGAGATAGTAGGAATAGGGCTTCCATATCCATATCTCATTGTTTCCGCCTGCGTTTACCCATCTGCCGGCAGGAAGTTTGGTAGTATCGTCGGATCCGTAAACAATGGTATCCGTGACCTTGTTCGATGTTACCGCTTTATTCAGCGACATGACGTATTCCGATTCATAATGCTGCTGACCGTCGCTGTCATACATACGGAACAGAGCAAAATGAACATGATCGGGACGAAGCTTGTAGTATACGGAGTCCTCGTTCCATGTCTTGGTGTAAGTAAATGCAGTCTCCGCAAGAACCGGATGAGTATACTGAGCAAGCAGAGCATTCGTGTAGGTTACAGAGCTGTCGCTTATAGTCTGTACACTGTTATACAAAGATGTATTATCATCGGTGTCAGCCGTCATGGTAATCAGCGGCAGACCGTCATTATGTGTTTTGCCGCCGGCTTTACATCTTTCAACTGCATAAGTCGGAGTACGCCACTCATCAGTGCCGGTATAATAGCTGCGAGGCAAACCGTCTACCTCACATAAAACCGAATCGCAGTATGTGGGGATATGGATAACAAATACGCCTTCCTCAGGAATGTTATGCTCCAGGTCACTGGCATAGAATTCCTCGACTCTGACAGTGCCGTCTGCACTCCGGCTGGTCATGGTCAGTTTCAGCGCATTTCCGTCAATATCCTTTTTGACGATATGGTTGTTGTTTCCTGTGTCAATTATCTTTATATTGATATATTCACGGGTAGTTTCGGGTGTTTTGTGATAGCTGCTCGTATCAATGGTAAAGGTCAGCTTCTCAGCGGTATAAATCTTTTCGGAGGTTTCGTCATCCGTCTGGCTGTAGGTCAGAGATGACTGATCGTCATATCCTTCCTTGTCGCACTCGACAACGGTATAGTAATACTTCTCCCACAGACCGTTGAAATGCTCTGACGGATATTCTAACGTGCCATCTGAGTGTGCTGTTCTCTGGCTGATACCATAGGCAAGGTTTTCCGCAACAGACTTTGCGACCGATGACGGGAGCTTTACAATGCCGTTTTCATCTGATACAAAATAGCGTACCGCTGTCAGAGACTCAGGCAGTGTAACACCTTCCGGCGGAGTTTCTTCAAAATTGACCGTAAAGTTAAAGTCTGTCGGCGTATCGCTGAATGTCTTTGTGACCAGCAGATCGACCTTATTATCCCCTGCCGGACGATGAATAGCAGTTCCGTATGAAACAGTGTATTGATACGAAGCGTCCAGTCCCTTGACAAGAACGGATATCTTTTTATCAAAAGCAAAGCTTGCCGGAATGGTAAATGTACCGTTGGTTGAGGTTTTCTTCATGCCGGCAGCATTATCCTCATAACCGATAGGATTGCCGTAATGATCTTCTTCAACGACCTCTGTTTCGACATTTTTCGGGAAATATTCAAGACGGAGCTGTGTGCCGTTCTTGTCCTGTTTTACTACTTCCTCGTAATACCTGCCGACCTTTATATCCTCAACATCGTCCATTTTAAGATCGGTATAGACATCGCTGTTTTCAGCTTTTTTCTGTATCAGGAATGTAAGCTGACCCTGAACGTCGCTGACTGTAAAGATAAACTCCGGATCATCATTTGTGACGGTTTTTTCTGCATATACGCTCCTGCCGTCTGCAGAAGCCACATTAGTGATCCTGTAGCTTCCGGGTTCGAGGCAAATGATCTTGAGGGAATAGACATCGCCGTATTTTTCTGTTGTAGATACAGCGTACTTTGCCGCATCGTACAGTTCATTGTCCGCATCATCAGAAGCTGCAGCCGCATTGTAAGTAATGAGCGGTTCTGTTTCCTCAAAGTAAGTTTCGGCAGTAATTCCGGTAACTAACTCCGGTATCGGCTCACCTTCGTCGTCCACTCCCGAGGAACGCATCAGCTTGAATTTCAGCGGAGCGGAATATTCTCTCGGATCATCGCCGTTCATCGGCATAAAGACAATATCCTTGGTCTCGTCACTGGTCTGGATATGCTTCATATCGACTTCCATCTCATTTCTATTGTTATCAACGATCCAGTAGGTATAGTTGATGCCGTTGTCAGCGATAGGAAGGTCTTTCAGTTTAAGTGAATAATTTTTGTTGACGGCGGCATCGAGAGGTATCTCATACAGACCTGCATTGTCTGGGATGAAGGTACGGTATACATAAGATGCGACACGTCTTTTCAGCTTGAAGCTTGTTGTGCCGGAGGCATCCGAAAGATCAACCTCGACTGTACCGCTGCTGTTGACATCCTTATTCTTTACAGGATCGGACGGGTCAACGAAATAGACCAAAGGATACTTGTCCGTATTTACGGTATAGAACTGAGGCAGTTCCTGGAAAAGCGTGATCTGTGAGAAATCGACCTCATCCGGATTGGCAGTGAATACGCCGTTCTTATCCGGCAGCAGGCTTCCCTTTATGCGGCGGAGAGTCTTGATGTAGATCGAATCCGGACGGAGACTGCTTTCACCGTCTGTCCACTTCTTTTCAAAGGTCAGCTTGCTGTTGACATACTCCTTGTGGTTTTTGATGTAAAGA
The DNA here is from genome assembly GCA_002308635.1 of Ruminococcaceae bacterium UBA1244. Taxonomy (GTDB): domain Bacteria; phylum Bacillota; class Clostridia; order Oscillospirales; family Acutalibacteraceae; genus UBA1213. The sequence continues at coordinate 21,632 of DBWG01000146.1, forward strand.
CCAACAAAGCTGTCATCATTGGTTCCCTGCAAATTGTTTTTAAAATCATGGGGAACATCATTTGTACCACCCCCGACCTTGACTATATAACCCTGATCGGTCTGTTCGTAGCCGATCGCTTTCAGGCTTGAACCTCTGTTATAGTACTGCTTGGCTGTTTCAAGATTCTCCGAAACAGTGAACAGGATATTGTTAAGAGGAAGGTCGCCGTTATAATAGTAACGCGGGAGCAAAACGGTTCTTTCCCATTTGTCATCGTTTTTCAGGAGTTTTGTGACCTGTACGTTTTCGTTGGTACTCTGGATCTTCTCATTCAGAGTAATATCCAGCAGTTCGGGACGCAGACCGTCAGCATTATCGCCGTCATCCCAGACCTTTTTAATGGTGATCTCCTTGCCGAGGAAAATGTTCCTGACATAAGTATCATAATAATAGTCGCCGTCAGCCGACTGCTTTATCGGATTATTGCGGGCAAAATACTTAGAATGGCCGTCTGCCGTAACGGTGAGAGTACCGTTATTGAACGAACCCTCTGCAAAGGTACCGCCCTTTACATCATTTACCCTGTAAAGTGCATCAGGCAAACCGCTTATGGTAACGCTGTAATTACCGCTGCCATCAAGATTGCCGCTGCGGGGTACTGTTATAACGCCTGTTGCGGAATCATAAGTGCCGACAGAAAGCGTAAGACCTGTCAGATCTGCCGCCGCAGTGTAATGCGAACCGTTATCTGATGAACACTCAAGTTTGAAAGAAAGATTATCTTCGCTTTCAGCCATAGCTGCGCCGTCACTGGGCAGATATTTGTAGTTATTGCCTTGATATTCAGATTGGTTCGGATAATATATCTTCACAAACTCGCCGACACTGTCTTCATGCTCAATGACACGATAGAAATAAGTGTCGCCGTTTTTATTCTGACGGGGCAGATTCTTGAACTCATAATAATACTGACCCTCATTTGCATCGCCGACCGGATATCTGAGAAGCTTTGCAGTAACATCAGAATACGGAGAAGCAGCATCTAANNTAAATGAGGAACCGTACTTGCATGTGACGGGGTCTGATCGACATTCAGATTGATATATGTTGTCCAATCATCATCACTATTTATCTTTCTCTGAAGCGTAAAGCGCAGACGGTTGATAAAATCGGTCTCACGGAAATAGAGATTGTAGTCCCCTACCTCGATATTCTCATACTTTGTGTTGCCGTCCTTGTCCTTATATTCAGCACCAAAGATCTTGTTCAGACGGAAGGTGAATTTTTTAAGCTGGTTTTCAAGTCCCATGTTGACCATTCCGCCGACTACCTTCTTGCCGTCTGTCGGTGTGTTTGCAATTTCACTTGAATCACTGGTGTTTATGATCCTGTAGACATATTCTCCGTTTGAACATTTCTGCGGGAGATTGATGATCTGCACCTGATATGAACCGTTCTCTGCAAATTCCTTCGGAACGGTAAATACACCGCTGTTATCGTATGTAATGGTATGCTTGCCGGTGGAAGCGTCAATAGCATCAGGCAAATTTTCTGTAACAGCAGTATATTCTCCGGAATTGCCTGTTCTGCGTCCGATAGTGAATGTGAACGGATGCGTATCGTCATCAGGAACATTTGTCTTTGTGATAAGCATACTGATCGTATTGGTTTTACTGTCATAGGCGGAAAGATAATCGACATATTCGGCGTGATATTCATAATTGTGACCTTCGCCGTCCTTAGCAGGAAGACCGTTTATGATAACAGTAAACTTTTTTGCAGTCTGTCCGTCCGGCTCTGCAAATACCGCAGGAACAGAATACTGACCGCTGCTGTCTGCCGCAAACGTATGCTCTGAAATATCAAATGCTTTAATATCCTCAGAGTCAAGCATATCCTTTGTCACATCAGTATAGGTAGTCATGACAAGTTTTATGCCGGAATCTGTGTAAGTATAAGGACTTTCAGAACCTGATCTCGTGTAGAGGATATTTTCGCCTTCCTGCAAGGTATGAGCATAATATTCGCCGTACTTTACGGTATAGGTCTCATCGCCGCTCGGGAGTATCTTATCTTCTTTTATCTCATTGCCGTCTATGGTATATTTGGCTTTGTCTTTCAGACGGCGCTGGAGCTTGAATGTCAGATTCTGACCTGAAACAGCGGCAGGATTCATTGTAAGAGTGCGGTCATATATCGGCACTATAACTGCGGATTCCTTTTCTTTTTTGGGTGAAAAGACATCTTTTCCGGAGTCGTCCTGTTCCTCTACGACAGAATAGGTATAGAGCAGACCGTCCTGACCGTAAATTTTCAGACCCTCGATAGTGACCTTCTTGTCCTCCTTATATACCTTGATTATTACAGGAATTGTCTGCGAACCGTAAGTGTCAGGCATACAGAAGTCAAGTTCAGCCTGATAGTAGAGAACATCGCTGCTTTCAATATCTACTCGATTGCCGTTTGCATTTACGCCGATAAAGCTATTTTCGCTTGTATAACTATTATCTGGTACTTTTATGCTGAGATATGCAGAGTAGTCACTGTGTCTATCATCAATAAGTATCTTCGGCACACCGCTGTTACTGTTGATATCTCCTGTGCTGACACCAAACAAGGTTTTTTCAAGAATGAACCTCGTCTTACGCTTGAGTGTAAAGGTGTAGTTGTTGACATCCCCGAATTCCTTGCCGTTGAGCGGGTTCTCGGTTTGAGAGTCATATTTTTCCCAGTTTTTGTCGATGGTGATCGTACTCTTGAAGTATTCCTCGTGAGGTGAGTAGTCGTTTAATACATCGACACGCTTATAGATCGGGATGTTCGGATCAAGCGAAGTGTTGACAGCAAAAATGTCGTTGTTGTCGGCATCTTTTGTGACAAGCTGTCCATTGCCGTCATATATCTTAAAGCTGATCTGTTCAGGCGGGTCATCATGCGGAAGATTTTTGGTGATCGTTACCGTAACTCTGCCGTTGTCGTCCACGGTCTGTGTTATTGCCAGCAGGTCAATTCCCAGTGCCGGTTCGATCTCATTCACTGTGTAATTACCGTTATTAACAAGGTTATCGACCTTTACAGAGATCGTGCCGCCTGATGTTTCGCTGATACCCTCTGCATCGCTTCTCGGTATTGTTATCTTACCGTCAGCATCAGCCTTGAATTTATCATCGTCCGATTCTGTGATAGTACATACAAAGCCCATGCCCTGAAGCTGCATATCATCCGTCAGAATCATTTTGTCTGTTCCTGATGCATCGGGGTCATAGGTATATGTCCTGATGACCGGCGTAGAAATTTCCTTTGTAGACTGGTCAACATTGTATTCCTTGCGGAACGAAACCTTTCCCTGACCGTTGGCATCTATCAGATCCTCTGTTACATAGTAGAAGAATTCTTCGCCTGTCGGAGAATACTCATACAGGATATCCCTGTCAGTTGAACCAAATGTATAGCTTACAGGGTCGCTGTTTGACGCACGGATAGTTTCCTCAAAGTTATTGTACTCCATGAGTTCATACTTATCCGTTTCTTTGTTCTGACCGACATAACACTGGTGCAGAGTAAATTTGATGGTCGGGAACTTGGTCTGTGCAGCCATGTTTTTCCAGCTCTTTGTGACCTTGACCTGTACCCTGCTGCCGCCGTTGTAATCGTTGATGATAGTATCGTTGGCGATACGGTAGGTATAGCCGTTGATGGTTCTCTCCTTGAAGCTGTAATTTATGCGCGCACCGTTCTCGTCATACTTGTCGAGTACAGCCGTTCCTGTTCCGTCAAAGCCGGAAATAGTATCATCGAACTTCACATAGTCGGTACCTTCCTGATACTGTACATTTCCGCTGCCGTCTCTGGTAATCTCTCTCTTTTTTGAGAACTGATAGTCCACTTCACCGGGTTTCTGATCGGCTGAATACATGATCTGGAGAATGTTGACCAGTTCACCGAGAGCGTCCGTATAATACGGCCCCTTCAATGCCGGAACACACTCTTGTTCACCGTTAGCTCTTCGGAAAACCTTGAAGTAAATTTTTTCAGGCTGTCCCGACTCAGGCAAGGGTTTGGTGATAAGGAGCTTTACCAGACCGTCTTCAATTGTAACGACAGAATTCATCCGGTAGTCTTCGGATTCCGGATCGACCGGATCACCGTTTGCATCCACCTCTACCGCCTTATAATCAGTAAAGTTCACGCCGTTTTCCTGCAATGGCAGACCTTCTACTGCTGCAGTGACAACGTTGTCAGCAGCTTCGGCGGTCGGGACGGCTATAATTGCTGATGTGCCGACTGTTGCTTCACTGTTGTAGATATATGTCGGACAAGCACCCTCTATGATCGCATAACCGCCATGTTCAAAATCTCTTGTAGAACCGGCTGCGGCGTTTTTCGATACATCAGGCGTATATTCCGTTTTGTCTGCGGTATAATCTCCTCTCGAAGCGTGGCTCTTGACGTTGGCATAGAGGAAAACGTCAGCGATAGGATAGTCCTGCGCTCCGAATTTCGGGTCAATGTTCTGCCAGAGCTTTTTTACGTCAATGGTAACTGTACCGACAAGCTTGTTGGTGATAGTACCGTTATCATAGGCACGTCCGTTTTCTTCTGTTGCACCTTCGAGTCCGGGATAATAGTCATAATTTGTATGGACTGTGCCGCCTTCGATCTGATAGAAGTCAGGAGCATCACGCCACATATCGTCGATAAGCTCCCACTGGTCGTTGACGACCTCAAAGGTTTCAAAGTTATCCGTACTGCGCTGAAGCTTGAAAGAAAGCCAGCGGGGTGTTCCTGTCGGGGTAACAGTCACTGTTATACGGCCGTATCTGTCAGGAGCGCTTTGAGTGGTGGTAATATCCCTATTATCATAAAGACCTGCATATCTTCGTACAGCACGGTATGAGTAATGATTACCCTGAGCATCTTCCTTAGCAAGTCCGCTGATGGTAAGATGGAAATTTTCTGTTATCGCACTCTTGGATACGCCGATAGCACCGGCGTTTGAACGGTAGCTGACAGACGGAACTGCATTGCTCACCGCTGTGATGTAACTGGTATTGTACTCATATTCCGGCTCTGCTTCCGCCAACTTTTGCTGCAGGCGGAAGATAAAATCCTGACCGGCAAGTGCTGTTGCATTGGTAATGATAAGATCAGCGATCTCAGCGTCATCACTGTGTTTCAGGATATCTATGGTCACTTTATAGCCCAGTGCAGCCGACTGTTCAGCCGTTAAGCCGGATTCGCCCATAACATTGCCGCTTATATCAGTGACACGGAAAACATAATCCTTGTTTTCGCCTTCATAGAAGTGGCCTGCGTCCACAACATCCTTGATCCTCAGCTTTACGCCATTATTGCCTACGTTTTCACCGCTAACGGTAAACACGCTGTCGTTTGACTCAATAGTGTAGCTCGGAACAGAGTTCAGCTCATCCACTGCCGTCATGTGTACGGAGTTGTTATAATAGGTCTCGTAGTCGTTCAGTTTAAGGCTTCCGGTCAGTTCCTTGACGTAATACTCATAGCGGTAGCCCTCTTCATCGTACTTGGGCAGATTGTCATAAGTAAATGACCAGTGGTTGTTAGAGTCAGTGGCGTATTTTCTCCACAGATAGTCCTTACCTACCTGTTTATCGCTGCTTACGCCGTGAGTCCTGTGCCGCCAGAGCTGGATATAAAGGTCTGTACGGGTAATGAGAGCGTTGGTATCATCAAGCCATATCTTGTTTACCGTACAGTCTCTTGTACCTCTGAAGCTGTTTGTGATAACAAGCGGCATGAGGTCGTCACTGTTGGACTTATCGTTGAGGACATAGTCCTCTGCTTCGATAGTGGCATAGAGATCGTCATTTCCAAGGGTACACTTGCCTTTTTTATCAAAGGGAATACCGTTGATGCCGACTTCACGGACAGTATAGGTGATGATCTGACCTGTCTGGGTGTATTTTGGGAGATTGGTGATGTAATAATCGTCTACACCGTCAATAAGATCAAGTGTGATATGCTCGCTGTACTGACCGTCAGGAAGCTTTACCTTTACGATATGAGGATCTGAGCCGTCGTTATAATCCGCTTCGATCTCCAGCATTACAGTCTTCATCTCGGACAGTCTCGGACCTACATTCCAGTCAAAGTGGATACGATAGTTCACGATACCGATACGGGTATTCTGGAAGGTAACATCAGAAAGCTGATGTGTATTTGAGTTGATGGTCGGTATCTCCTGTACTGCATAGTAACGGTCATAGCCGCCGTTTTTGCTGTAGTGAGCCTTATATATTCCGGAGAGCCACGGGTATTTTGTCGGTTCAACTGTCCGCTCGTTTTCTCCGCCCTCGTTGAGGATATAGGAATATCCGGCATCGGCCATGTCTACAACATTGAAATCTTCCGCATCCGCCGCAGGAATGGTATAAACTCCGC
>DBWG01000138.1 GCA_002308635.1 Ruminococcaceae bacterium UBA1244
TGCCGGCATATTGACAAACAGTCCGCCTTCTGCGGTAAGGTCATCTGAGAATATCGGCGTAACGGTAACTGCTGAAGCAGGCATCTCAAATGTGCGCTTGTTTGAGAACAGCTCACCGCTGACCTTGATATCTTTGCCGGAAGCGTCAGTAACTGTCAAACCTGTGAGCAGATATCCCTGTTCTGCAGTTGCAGTTACTGTTATATTCTGTTTCCACTTGCCGCTTTCTGCAACTTCGATCGTTCCGCCCTGTGCAGCGACTGTGCTGATAGCATGATCCTCTTCGGTATTGATAAGCTCAACGTCAAGATCAAATCCGGACTGTGTTCCGTCCGAGTCGGAATCAAAACCGATCGTTACGGCATTGCCGCTTGAATACAGAGTATCTATCGTATAGTTGCTGCCGTATTTTTTTGTAGTGTAAGCAAGCCTTCCGTATTCGTTGCCGTCATATATTGAAAGCTTGTCGCCGGTATCAGCGAACAGGTAGCTGCCGGAGATCCTGAAAACATAGCCCTCTGGAGCATTTAAAACAAGCCTGCCGTTAGAGTAGGAGGAGTAGGCGGAACCGCTGCCGCCCGAATCATATACTTTAAAGCTCTTTACGTTTCTGGAAAGGCTGATTGACCGGATGCCGGAATCCGGAACCTTCACATTGCAGGTTCCCTGTTCAAAATAAGCTCTTACGGTAACAGGTCCGCCCGGCATCTTGAAGGTTGCGGTATTGTCAGAATACCATGAGCCGCCGTTGATCCTGATCGGAGCATTTGTGCTGTCGACCACCTCAATACTACTGAGATAGTATCCCTCATCAGGCTGTGCTGTTACGGTAATAAGGGTTCCGGGAGAAGCCTCTGTAACTGCTTCGCCGTTTGCGGTTACGGTAAATCTGCCGTTAACAGGCTCTTCGGCGGTGATATTCTTGGAAGCAGCATCAACAAGGGTTGCAACGATATAGTTGGAATAGCCGGTAAATTCGACTGTATATTTGTTGGTGCTGGAAATATCCTCAAGATCTCCGGAGAACTCAATTACATAGCCCTCAGGAGCCGTGATATTGAGCTTACTATTTGTCGAGCCGCCTGTAATTAGGAAGGAGCTTACTCCCGACGGGATAACAGCATCGATCTCTTCGTTTTCAGGAACAGATATCGAAAGGGAATTATATGTATTATCCGAAGTGAATACGGGAGTTACCGATACGTCTGAGTAAGGCATATCAAATGTTACAACATTGCCTCCGTACCAGTTAGCGTTCTGTATATAAACCAGGCAGTCGTTCTCGTTGACGACCTCCATGTCGGTAAGGAAATATCCGCTGTCGGGTACTGCATTAACGGTAACCTTATCGCCCATATGTGCAGTCGCAGCTTCGCAAGAGATCGTTCCTCCTTGTTCGCTGCAGCAGGTAATCGAGTGAGCTTCATCTGCCTTTACCACAGAAACCTTTACATCAAGCGGGAAGTTACCAGTGTTTTGGTTATCTTTTGAATAAGTCAGAATAAGAATTTCTACGGTAGAGTTAACAGGCCTGATCGTGTAAATAAGGTTCCCTTCTTCACCAATACTTCTGCACGAAAGGTATCTGTCTTTTCTTATGGATCCGTAGTCATCAGCAAGATAGAAGCTGAAATCTTCACCGTCGCTGGTACTTCCTCTGGACTCACCCTCGATCTTAATAACATAGCCTTTGGGAGCAGTCATTTTCAGAACCTTTGAGTGGTATTGAGTTCCAGAGCTGGAACGAACATTGAAGGAAGTTATATTGTTCGGAACATTTAAATCAACTACCTCATAGCCTCCGTCCTCGGTACCGGGCAAATAAAAAACAAGTCCATCTTCAGCGCTTGTGCCAGCCTCGAACTCAGCTGTAACAGTGACCTTAGAGCTCGGCATTCTGAATCCAGTCTTTTCATTGTACCAGCTGTCGCCATCAACAGGAATATCATTGCCGTCTTCATCAACGACCGTTATATTCTTGAGGTGATAGCCCTCGTTGGCACTTACATTCAGCTCTACCCAACTGCCGTATTTTGCAGAAGCCTCGCCTTTGACCGTGACAGTACCATGCTGTGGAGGAGTGATCTCAATAGCTTTTTTTGCGTTGAGGTCAATTACTCTTACATTGAGATCAAAGCCGTCACCGGTGTTTTCGTATGTATTGAATTTCACACACAAGGTGCCGGTGTATACTAATCTGGAGCCAATTGTGATCGGAGCTTCTTCTGATCCCCAGGCATCGAAGAGGTAATAGTAGGGATCAAGGATCGATAAATGGGCTCTGCTGTCAGCCTTGAAGGTACCGGTCACCTACAACCAACACCCTTTGGGTGCGTGCAGAATTACAGTTCCCTCTGCATTAGCACTGTATTTGCCGTCCTTGCCGCCATTGTCATACAATTTGAGTTTAGTAACAGTCTGGTCAAGGGTTATCTCCTTTTCTCCGCTGTCAGACATATTGATAAAGCGTTCGTTTTCCGGAACGAATATTGCGCTTACTGTAATGTCAGAATCAGGAACAAACAGAGTTGCGGTTTCCCCGTTGTACCACGCAGCATCCTCAAGAACGCTTGTGCTGCCGGCTTCATCGGTTATAACAAGACCGTTCAGCACATAACCTTCTGCAGGAGTTGCAGATATCACGACGGGTGCGCCGACGACACCCACATTTTTGTCAGCAGAGATACTTCCATGCTCGCTTGCCTCGCAGGTGATGGTGTGTGTAGCTGTGGGATCAACGATATTTACAAGGAAGTCCATACCCGAACGTGGGCGATCGTTATTGCCGCCCTCAAATCTGACCGTAACGACATTGCTGCTGCTCACTACGGGAGTAAGAGCCGTTTTGCCGCCGTTTCCGCTGTTTGAAAGTGTTGCGGCAGGTGTTATATCCGTACTGCTGCCGTTGTAGATATAAGCGGTGCAGTTATTGTAGTAAGCGGTTACATCACCTGAGATCACGAACCTCTTACCCTCGGGAGCGGTAAAGGTCATAGAGCCGTCACAGTTTTGTGTAAATGTATTATTCTTGCCGCCGTCGTCATAGAGCCTGAAGGAAGCAATATTTTCAGGAAGAACAACGTTCCTGTTGCCGCTTGTGGGCATCAATGCAATAAGGCCGCCCTCAGCAGTAAGGTTGTTTGTAAAGACAGCCTGTATAGAAACAGCCTTAGTTGTTATAACCGCCTTCATCGCCGCTCTCGGTACGAACGCCAAAGGTGAAATTCACACCACTTTTCGAAAGGTCAAGGTCGTCAGTTCCCTGATCCGGCAGGTAATAATAATAACCGCTGTCATCCTGAAGGAGCTTGGTGATATCATCGCTCGAAGCCTTTACGACCATTGGTTGGGGCGTTACCCCGTCAAGCGGAGAAAACGGGACTGTTCCTGAGATGAATACACCCACAAGTAAAACAGCAATTATTCGTTTCGCCTTGCCTATAGCACTATTACTCATAAGAAAACCTCCTCTGAACTATTGATTGTGTGATCCAACATCTGTGTGTAAGACGTCGGATCACATCGTTCATAATAGATAGTATTATTTCTGCTGCAAGAGAATCGCTTGCAAATCATACCGTTATTATAACTCAATAGGAACTTCTTTTCAAGAAAAACATTATGATCCTGATTTTTTTCTGATGAGATCTTTATGACATGAGAAAAGCACAGTGCCCGCAGGCACTGCTTGTCAGAGGAGCATTGAGGAGCATTTTTGTTTTTATGAAGAAACAGCCTTTCCGCAAGCAGTGCAGGCAAATCGCAGTCCCTGAAAAACGGTATATACAGGTGACACGAAAACCCTTGCTCCATTCGTGTTCTTCCTGAAAACAGCAGAAACGAAACAAAAATGTCTGTATACTGAAATATCGGCTTATAAAACAGAAGTTCATTTGGTTATTGATGATCATTTGAATACGCTGCTCGATCTGCAGCGGCAGGGGATAGACGTTTATCTGATGCACCTTGATAATGAGAAAAAATGATTATTTTCCATTAACAATTCCTCCAAAAAATTACAGCGTGTGCCGCAAGCCGGATTTACGCTTTTGGCAACACGCTGTTTGATAACATATTCAGTTTAGTCGAGATATGAACCCACTGGACTGTAGTTATACTGTTTTTTGATCTTGATTATCACCGAGCCGTCAGGCTGAGTGACTTCTTCAACGATCTTGTATTGGGTTTTGTTTTTGTCCAGTGAAGCTTTGTATTTTTCCACCTCGTCTTTCACAAATTTTACAGCCTGAGCGTGACCGACATTATCGCTGAGCATGAAGTGAAGTGTCTGACAGATACAGGCTTCTTTGATCCTTTTCATAATAATGCACCTCCAAAAAATAAAACGTGCAGCAAACAACTGGATTTACGCAGTGATTTGCTACACGTTAGTTGTATTTATTATATCATTATCGAAAAATTATTTCAAATGGCATTTTTGCACAAAGATTCTGTTTTGCAGGCAGCCGCAAAGACTTTACGCACAGTTTTTCTTGTCGCAAGACGGCAGAACAGTGCGGTCAGTGATAAATTTGAAAACAGCAAATGACAGATTGATAAATCATTTGTGTTTTCCTTTCTCAAATCGCTTTACCGTTCCCCTCTGTCAAACCTTGTCAGATCCTTTATGACCTCGCCGGCAATAATCAGTCCGACAACAGACGGCACAAAGGCAGTGGAACCGGGAATATCACGCCGCTGAGTGCATTTTCTCGCTGTTCCCGGTGGGCAGATGCAATGCTGACCAGTGCTCATCCGGGTACATTTCAAAGTCCAGATCATGCAGAACTTATTGTATTCCTTCAGAAGCTGCCAGGCTTCTTCTCTTGTAAGCTCACTGCTCATGCGACCAGCCTCCTGTCTAATATTCTTTTCTATTATAATTGAACTTTTGCCTTTTGTCCAATCGTTTTTTTATATTATTGAATATAGGAAATCACTATTACAGAACCGGATCGTTTTATGATTCTGTCATAATCTTGAATAACCCATAAGTAAAACTTATCGAAACGCAGAGAAAATCGAATTGATGATTTTCTCTGCGTTTATTATAATATGATTAACAGAAAAACTTATAGAAATAATCGGAGGTGCAGAATATGAAAAAACTTTTATTGACCGTTACCCTGATCGTGTGTGTTTTCATGCTTGGCGGTTGTCAATCTACGGACAGCACAGGAAATCAGACAGGGAAAAATAATTCGTCCACTGTGTCACAGAGCGATAAATCAGATACTTCAAAACAGGACGACAAATCTGCCGTTTCAAAAAGTGAATCGGGTGTATCGGCTGACAACAACACTTCGGACAGCACAAAAACACTTGTTGTCTATTTTTCGAGAACCGGAGAGCAGTATGGTGTCGGTAATATCGACAAGGGCAATACAGCCATCGTTGCTGAAATGATCGCAGAAAAAACAGGTGCGGACAGCTTTGAGATTCTCCCGAAGGAGGATTATTATCCGTATACCTACGATGCTCTGACAGACATCGCAAAGCAGGAACTCAACGATAACGCAAGACCTGAAATAAAGGGGACAGTGCCCGATCTGTCAAAGTATGATACAGTCTTTATCGGTTCGCCGGTATGGTGGGGTGACTGGCCGATGATAATGTACACATTCTTTGAAGGAAACAGGGATGCGCTTGCAGGAAAAACGCTGATACCCTTTTCCACTCATGCCGGCAGCGGTCTGTCGGGATTTGACAGCAAGCTCTCAGGTGCTTGTCCTGACAGTACAGTAGGAACAGGACTTGCCATATCAGGAACGGATGCACAGAATAATCAGGACAGTGTAAGAGAAAGCGTCAACAGCTGGCTTTCAGGGCTTGGATATTAATTAAGGAGGAACAAAAATGTCAAGAACATGGTTAATAACAGGTGTATCAAGCGGTTTCGGAAATGAGATGACAAAGCAGCTTCTGAAAAAGGGTGATACGGTCATCGGTACAGTCAGGAATACAAAAAAGGTGGATGAACTGATCGCAGAATATCCCGATACCTTCGATTGTCAGATACTTGATGTTACGGATATAGATCGCATCCACAGATTTATTCCTGAGATGTTTGAAAAGCACGGAAGGATTGACGTTGTCGTCAATAATGCAGGATATGGACTTTTTGGTGCGGCTGAGGAGCTTGACTACGAGAACATAAACAAGATACTCGCGACAAATCTGACTGCTCCGATCATGATAATTCACGACAGCCTCCCCTATCTCAGAAAACAGGGCGGCGGACGTATTATTCAGCTTTCATCCTACGGCGGACAGGTGGCTTTCCCGTCAAATTCCATGTACCATGCAACAAAATTCGGCGTTGAGGGCTTCTGCGAATCCGTAGCACAGGAGGTTGCAAAATACAATATCGGTATCACGATTGTTGAGCCGGGCGGAGCTCGTACCGAGTTCAGATACGGCAGCGCTCATGTGGCAGACCTGATGCCGGAGTATGACCATGTGCATGGTTTTCTGAATATGCTTGACCCCAAAAAAGGACTTGCCCCCGGTGATCCGGCAAAAATGGCAGCAAGAATGATCGAAAGTGTGGATATTGAACCGGCGCCGCTTCGTCAGGTTTACGGTTCACAGGCTCTTAAAGCTACTATTGAAAGACTTGAAACACGCCTTGCAGATTACAAAACACAGACTGAACTTGCAGCTTCTACGGATGTAACGGAATAAGGAGGGCAGGCTATGGCAATAACAGATTTTGCTAAAGAGTACCACGAAAAGATGTTTCCGGGATATGTTTCAAAGTTTCTGACGACAGACCCGGAGTTCATCGAAAGGTTTGATAATTTTGCCTTTGATGAAGTGCTGCACATGCCGCTTTCTGAGGGACAGCAGCCTATCAGCGATGTGACAAGGTTTATGGCGATCCTTGCGGTGCTTCTGGGCTGTCAGGGAATTGATGAATTCAGGGCTATGATTCCGGCGGCAATGGAGTTCGGGGTAACGCCGGTTCAGATCAAGGAGATCGTTTATCAGGCGGTAGCCTATCTTGGTATCGGAAGGGTATTTCCTTTCCTGAAAGCGGTCAATGAGATTTTTGAAGAAAATGGAATCGCATTTCCGCTGCCGTCGCAGTCAACGACTGACGCAGATGCAGAGGATGACGGAGCAAATACGAAAAACCGCCGTGTTGCCGGCACTCAGGCACAGGTAGATATTTTCGGAGAAGGAATGAAGGAATTCTATAAAAGCGGAGCGGCTGACAGCAGACATATAAACTATTGGCTGGCGGATAACTGCTTCGGAGATTACTACACCCGTGGAGGACTGACACTTGCAGAAAGAGAGCTTGTTACATTCTGTTATATCTATGCACAGGGCGGATGTGAGCCGCAGCTTGAGGGTCATACAGCGGCAAACTTCCGTATGGGAAATGACAAGGGGATGCTTATACAGGTGATCTCCCACTGCATACCGTTCATAGGTTATCCGAGAACGCTGAACGCACTAACGGTTATAAATAAAGTAGCTGAGAAACAATCAAATTAAGGAGGAAATTACAATGAGAGAAATTGAAATGGTGAAAGCAAGACAGGATCTGGAGGAACTGGTTGATAAGTATGCAACTGAGTCCGACCGTAATAATCAGGACTATTATGTAAATGTTTTTACAGAAGATTGTCATGTCAGAGTGTATTTCAATAATCAGATCGGGATGGAATTTACAAATGTTCAAGATATGATAAAGGCATACAAGAGCTTTGGTGCGGCAAAAGAGTCTTTTCACATTAACGGTTAGCAGGTAGTGGAATTCCAGGACGATGACCATGCGTCAGGCACCTGCTATGCAATGGCAAATCTTGTACAGGAAAAAGACGGAGAAGATATACTGACTACTCATGCAGTACGATATTATGACAAGTATGTAAAAACAGGCGAAGGCTGGAAAATCGCAGAACGTGATCAGTATTTTGTTTTCTCGGATTCAAAAGCGCTGCCAAAGTTAGGTTGACGAATTCCGCAAGAGCGAAGCACCTGACTTTCGGGGAAGAATAAAATCACATAAGCAATACTTATTAAAGAAAATAACGAAAGGCGGTGCAGTATGGAGGAAAAAGAACTGATAAGAAGTGTATATAAACAAATGTATGCAGGCATGATCTCAAAGGATGAAACACTTCTCCGTGAGGTTCTGGATGACAGCTTTGTACTGGTACACATGACCGGAATGCAGCAGTCAAAAGAAGAATTCATAAATGCTGTTATGAACGGGACTCTGAATTATTTTTCCGGCAGGCAGGAAAGCCTGACTGTAGAACAAAGCGGAGATACAGCGGTGATGATCGGAAGAAGTGTAGTTGCTGCAGCGGTCTTCGGCGGAGGAAAACATACATGGAGATTGCAGCAGAAATGTGATATGAAAAAGGCAGACGGAAAGTGGAGGATAACACGCAGCGTGGTATCAACATACTGAAGGAGGAATTACAATGTCAAAAAATCTTATCATCTATTATTCAAGAAAAGGCGAAAACTACTGGAACGGAAGTATCAAGAATATTTCAAAAGGTAATACAGAGATCGTTGCGGAGTTCATTCAGAAGGCTGTTGGCGGAGATCTGTTTGAAGTGGAAACTGTAAAAGAGTACGCAGCGGACTATTACGAGTGCATTGAGGATGCAAAAGCAGAGCTTCGCAGCAATGCAAGACCTGAATTGAAAAAGTATCTTACGGACATTTCACAGTATGACAACATTGTTGTAGCCGGTCCCTGTTGGTGGGGTACATATCCCATGGCAGTTTTTACACAGCTTGAAAGGCTGGATTTCACCGGAAAGAAGGTATTCCCTGTTATGACCCACGAAGGCAGCGGTCAGGCAGGTTCAGCGGCTGCACTGAAAAAGTACTGCAAGGGTGCAGTGGTAGGTGGTGGACTTGCTGTTCACGGAGCAGATGCCGCAAAATCGGAAAGAACAGTTGCAGGCTGGGCAAAGAAAGAACTTGGTTAAAGGAGGACTGCATCATGGACTATATTACACTCAATGACGGTAACAAAATACCGGCAATCGGATTTGGTGTTTTTCTGATACCTAATGACGGTCCCACTTATGACGCAGTGCTTGAAGCGCTGAAAGCCGGTTATCGCCATATTGATACGGCTGCTGCATATTTTAATGAAGAGGATGTTGGAAAGGCTGTTCGTGACAGCGGTATTCCCAGAGAAGACATCTTCGTGACAAGCAAGCTCTGGCTTCAGGATCACGGTTATGAAGCAGCCAAAAAGGGTATAGCAAGATCACTGCGCAAGCTTGGTCTTGATTATATTGATCTTTACCTTGTACACCAGCCCTACGGTGATGTAGCCGGAGCGTGGAAGGCTATGGAGGAG
>DBWG01000035.1:0-13356 GCA_002308635.1 Ruminococcaceae bacterium UBA1244
GGAGTTCGAATCTCCGATGGATCAGATAAGCCCCGGCACTGAGGTGTCGGGGCTTATTTATTTTATTTGATAGTGAATAGAGAATAGTGAATCGTTTATCGTAATGCTCCAGAGGGGCTTTAGCTCTGTATAAGTTCCGCCAACCAATCGGGCTGCGCCTTCGGCTTGCCCCCTTGGGGCGTCACTTGTCCGTATGATTCGCTATTCTCTGTTTTTTGTACATTATATAGGACGAATCATATCTTATGACCGTAAAACTCTAACCAACTCTCTAATGGGATACCTCCTAAATGTTCTATGATCAAATGCTCCCATCTGTCCTTAATGGATTTGCCATTAAAAACTTTGGCATTCAGTAATTCAGAAGCAGTATAAAATTCACAGCCACCCTTTATGTCACAATACCCTATCCAATAAGGTGTTTTATACTCTCGTAAACATCCAAGATAATGCTCACGTTCGTTTTCCGGTTCATCATCAAAATAGAATAATGTTTCATCAACAGGAAATGTATCGTCGTTTTCAAGTATCATCCGGAATACTTCAAATGAAAAAGGATTATTCATGGATCAATCCTCCCAATGATTTCTCAGCCATTCATTCAATGCATCACAATCTGATACTCCCGATGCAATATCAAGAATAAGCTGTATCAGTTCTTTGTCTGTGTATTTTAAACTGATACCATTCAGCTGTAAAAAAACAAGCATTACATGAGTCCCTATCCTCTTGTTTCCGTCAAGAAAAGCATGTCCTTTTATCAGTCCGAAGCCAAGACGTGATGCTTTTTCGATAATGTCCGGATAAAGATCACTTCCTCCGAATGTCTGGAACGGTGTGTTAAGTGCGGCATCAAGCAGCCCCTCGTCACGGATTCCATGAATACCTCCATATCTGTCAATAAGCTGATTTTGAAGCGCAATCACCTGTTTTTTGCTGAGTTTTTTCATTTAGCAAGCTCCTTATAGACCTCATCATTCACATCCATCAGCTTTTCGGATAGCATCATCACTTCATTATCTCCGGCAATTTCCGGAACCGCATCATTATCAAGAGTCATACTGAATGGTATTCCTCTTACCGCTACCGAGCGTTTGAGAAAAATCCTCAAAGCGGTAGAAAGATCAAGTCCTAATTTTTCATAAATTTCTGTAGCCTGAGCTTTAAGATCATCATCAATTCTGAATTGTACGATAGATGTTGCCATAGTTAATACCTCCCATATATTTATAGTATTATTGTATTACATTGTCGTTCAATTGTCAATGCTATTAACTT
The DNA here is from genome assembly GCA_002308635.1 of Ruminococcaceae bacterium UBA1244. Classification (GTDB taxonomy): domain Bacteria; phylum Bacillota; class Clostridia; order Oscillospirales; family Acutalibacteraceae; genus UBA1213. Next base: position 1,279 of record DBWG01000035.1, read on the forward strand.
TATTATTATCAAATAACAGAGCACTTGACTTTTAGTCAAGGTGTCCGGAGTTCGAATCTCCGATGGATCAGAAATGCCCCGGTACAAAGGTATCGGGGCTCAAATAATAAAGAATAGAGAATAAACAATAATTAATAAAGATGTCCGGCGGGGCGTTTCTGTATTATTGTTTATTCTTTATTCTTTTTTCTTTATTCTTTAAAATACAGCATCTCAGGCAGAGTTATAATAAAAAAACAAACCGCAGCCGGACATTCCGCTTTTGAATGTCCGGCTTTGCTTATCTGTCATTATTTTCTTGTACAGTTGAAATTGGCTTCGTGCGTATCAAAGCATACCGAGTCTGTCAGGCTCTGAGAGGCTTTGTTGTAAATGACGATGTTAAGCCCTCTGCTGTTTATGGAATAATTCTTTCCATTTATTTTTATCACGGATTCATTGCCGTTATTATAGACACGGCTTTCGGCATGAACGGTATTATTACCGACCTTCTTGTCATAAACAAGCGGCTCTTCTCCCTGCCCGAGCTTTTCATAGATTACAGTTCCTCCGTTTATCACGGCAATATAGCTATGACCGTGCTGTCCTTCGAGGTCGGTTTTCAGACCTATACCCTTCAGTGCGGACGAAACAAATGAGTTGAGAGCAAGTCCGGGAGTATCCTTTACGGAGATGACAATAATATTGCCCTTTGTGTTATCCTTGAGCGTTTCAAGATAATCTATGATATCCGTTTTATCGGAAATATCATCTGAAATATTCGAGGTTATGTTAAGGATAAGATCCTTGAGGTTGTTGATCTTGACCTCCTGCTCCGCAAAAAGCCTGCGCATGATGTCATATTCAGTCATGGCCGGTACTTTCGGCGCTGCAAGGGCATTTTTCAGCCAGGTCATACATCTTTCCTTTTCCTTTTCGAGAAGGCCATATACCATATCATAATCAACAGGCTTGTTGAACCTTTCGTCTTCAAGCTCAGAAATGTCGTTTATCAGCCTGTCTTCAAGGTGAAGCATTTTTGCAATAGAATAGAACCTTGAGGCTCCCCTTCTTTCGTTGACGATAACGGCAAACGGCTTTTTCATTATGACGGCAAAGCACATTCCGTGGAACGAGTCCGTTACAAAGAAATCGCAGTTTGCAATGCTCTGGAGTCTTTCTTCGGTCTTGAGCGGACCTTTGTAAAGATCTCCCAAAGGAGCATAATAATCCGGTGTTCTCTGATATTCAGAAAATGCCTCGGCATCAGACGCACCGATCTTATCCTTGAAGAACTGCACAGCCAGTGCCTTTTCTTCTGTCGGGTCAAGGATATAGGCGCTCACATACTTTTCGGGAGTTTTTCTTGAAACACGGTCAATAAGAGCCTGATAGTGCTTTTTGTCACACAGGAACACTGGATCAAGCACCCATTCAACATCCTTTACTCCGTATACATCCTTAGCGGTATCAACGCCGCTGTCCTCTCTTGCAGAGAAGTGGTCAAAGCGCTGGAGATAAAATGCAAGCTCGCTGTGTACCTTCGGGTTTCCGAGAGTTCTTCCGAAGGATGCGGAATATGCGATCTTCTTTTTTGTATCGCTTACCCAGTCAAGTGAAGTATACTTGTCAAGAGCGGTATAGAGGATGTAGTTAAACAGCTTGTCCGAACCGACCATGAACATATCGCACTTGTCGTTAAGGAATGTTCTCATCTCGTCCCTGTTTTTGTATGTCTTTGAGACCGCATAATTCGGGAAGAATGGAGCAAGGTGTATCTTGCTGTATGAATCGACTACCTTGTCAATATTTTTTGCGGTCTTGGGTCTTTCGATCATAAGGGTAGAATAGCCGAGATCTTCAAGTGTATGATAAAGCGCATAGTGAGTCATCACACCGCCGAAATTAACAGCATAGAAATTGACTGCAAGTCCGACATCATAATGGTTGGTATCGACCATAGCCACGCTCTCGGAGAAGGTATGATTTTTAAGCAGGGCAAAGAATCTTTCTCTCTTCGGGCTGTGGGGATAAACTGCACGCACACGGTTCTTTTTGATGTCTCCTGTGTGTATCTTCATTGCCTTGCGCTTTGAAAGTGTGCGCTTTATAGAATCAAAGAGCTGTCTGCCCTGAGAATTGTTGAGCATAACGATGGATGTTCCGAGCTTGTCGGTCATGCCGGGTTCGATATCCTGTATGCCCCAGAAATCGCCGATGGACACATCACCCTGACGCGGGAAAGCGCAGAAAATACAGTCGGCGCAGGACTTTCTCAGTGCGATCTTGTCGTGGAAGGCTTTTTCAAAAGGATCCTTGTCTTTAAGATTGCCCTCATATACGGTTCCGTTGTCAAACTCTATGCGGATAAACGTACTGCTTCTCCAGCCGTGACGTTCCTTGTCACGGAAAATGATATTTACCGGTTTCGGCGGTACATCGTCAGTGCATATCTCAGGAAGAAGTGATATATCTTCAATATACTTTTTAAGGAGTTCCTGTGACGGAACGCCGTGGCAGAGTATATCGACAGCATAAAGGTTGTCGTAATCCTTGTTAAGGAAAGCTTTAAGACCTGCCACCTGACAGGGTGTGCCGGTGAACAGCACCGTCTTGTCATCTTCAAGGAGCTTTTTGACATCCCTGTAGAGCATATTGATATTGCTCTGAGCGTATTTAGCTTTTCTCAGCGGAGCAAGATCATCTTTGCTGTCAACGATACGGTGAGCTATTTCGAGATTTTCGCTGTCGAAGGCAGCACCGCATACATAGCCGCCCATATCAAGTATTTTTTCAGCAAGAACCGTGAACATTCCGCCGGAAGAACTCTGACTTCTTATATCGTTGTTTGCCATAGCGGAATAAATTTCCGGTTCACGCTTGTTGCTGACAGATGTATTGATCGCAGGGCAGGTCATCACGCACTTCCTGCACTTGACGCACTTGCTCTCATCTACAGCAGGCATGATAAAGCCGTCCTTGTTCGGCTGCATCGAAACGGCATCAAACGGACAAACGTTCATACAAGCCGAACAGCCTGTGCAGACTTTTTCAGGAACTTCCGCAACGGTAACAGGATAGAGATTTCCCATCTTGGGGTTTCTTACCTTGAGTGCTTCCTTTTTAGTCTCCTCTGATACCTTCTTTTCGGACGCAATGGCATTTTTGAGCCACTCATAAGAAAGTGCGGCTTTTTCGTCGATGATCTTCCATACCTTTTCGTAGTCGATCTCCTGAGCGAGGATATCACGTATCCTCTTGTCGATGACCTCGGGGCTCATATCGTCCTTATCAATGTTTATCAGGCGGTTTTCAAGTCCGATAGTCGAGAGGAGAGTCCTGAAACGTGCAAGGCTCTGACCGTCATTTACGATACAAACAAAAGGTCTTCCGAAGATGACAGAGAAACACAGTCCATGGAAAGAGTCTCCGACATAGCACTGTGTATTCTGGAAGTATTTGAGCCAGTCCTCAACGCTGGGGTCCTTGATAGCGGGCAGCCCGGTCTTTTTTGTAAAGTTTTCGGGGTTGTTCGGATTCGGCAGGCACCTGTATTCACAGCCGAGAATATCGGCTATTTTCAGGAAAAGCTCAGCCTTCTCCATTCCGGGGCCAAGAAAATAGCTTGAAATATATTTCTTTTCTTCATTCACCTGAGACTGGGCGGCAAGGTCGTGATAGACCTTTCTGTCGCAAAGGAAAACAGGATCCATGATCTTGTCTGCATCGGTGTGGAAAACGTCACGGCAGATATTGACTGCCTCATCCTCACGAACACCGATATAGTCGAATTTTTTGAGGAAGTGTTCCGACCACATCCTGTCCTCTTCGGGAGCGTCATAGCCTGAACCGAAGGAGCTTGCCATTGCTATTTTTTTCTTGTCATCGTTTGCAAAATCGAGGAAGAAGAACTGTCCCGCTTCTCTTCCGCATATCTGATAGTGCCAGACAACATCCGAACCGACGATGAATGTATCGCAGGTCTTGTTCAGCACTTTATAGTCCATAGAGCTGTGATAGCACTGAGTTACGTTGTTATCGCAGTATTTGTATATGAATTTGTTGGCGACAGTATCCTTGTCGGCATATCTCGGACGCCAGAGAACTTCGGGCTTATTTACCATGATCGCACTGTAGCCCATGCTTTTTACAACGTCATAGAGAGCGTAGTATGTCAGTATGGAACCGTAGTTAAGTCCGAACCAAAGTCCCACGATGCCTACATCGTGATGAGTATCTTCTGCCTTTGTGATGATCTCAGGGGTCTTGTTGATTTCGGGATTGCTCATAAATACAACTCCTTTTTATATATGATTCCGTAAGGGATCAGATCCCAAGATACTTTGACCAGAATTTAAGATCCATAAGCTCGCCGCTGCGCTTATAGTATTTTTTGACCGTCTTTTTGTACTTCCAGACAGACTTGAGGCTTATCTTCCAGAGCTTATATTTAAGGCGGAGAGTTTCCTTTACACTCTTTTCGGTAACAAAAGCCTTTCTGCTGCAATAGTCATAGTTAAGAGCCTTCTGCACACGATAGAAGTTTACGGGTCTTGCGGTAAAGGTCGGAGCAACAACAGGCATTTCGTTGTCAGCTTTCTTTCTGCTCGGGAGCAAAAAGCCGTTTGCGGTGAAGGTTCTCCATATCCTTTTTAATTTTCTGGGTTCGGGCATACGGCAGGCCTGTTCGTATGCGGGATAGCTGAAAGGAACGGAAAGGTCATTTATGTCCTGAAGCTTATATCCCCTGCCCATAACGCTCTTGTGAAGAGCCTCACCGTCCTGCGCCATAAGCCAGTCGATGCCGTTGTAGAAATCGTTTACGCCGTCCATAAGGAGATCGGCATTTTTATAGCGGTAATAAGTGATCTCACGGTACACCTGTTCCTTCAGGTCACGTATAAAGTGAGTTCTCTTGTATTTGAGGTTATGGATAGAGTTGTCGATAAGTCTGTTCCTGAAAATATAATAGTACATCGACGAAGCATATTTATTTTCAAACGGCTCGTGCCATACGCAGATACCGTTCATAAGGATAAGGTGTTTGAGGTTTCTCAGACCGTATTCAACATCGTCGCCGCGAATGAATATCGGCAGAGGAAGGTTCTTTTCTGAAATAACGGATGCCGGAAAAGCGCAGTACCACCAGGCATTGAACTCGGTTTTTTCTTCAAATTCATTATAAAGGCAGGCTTCTGTTTCGAGAAGATTAAGACCTGACTTATGTGAAATAAGATAGCCCTTGTTCCATCTTGCGCCGGCTTCTGTCTGGATAAACTGCTTGTCGAGACGAAGCATAGCGCCTCCGACAAAAGCATCTTCATATTCATCCTTGAGAAGTGAGAGTATAACAAATGTGCGGTATACCGAATCGGGATTTATGATAACATCATCGTCCATTACAAGAACGTGAGTGATCTTATGCTCCTCACGGCGGTTCATTATCTCGATCATACCTCTTGTAAAGCCGCCTGCACCGCCCGTATTCTTGTTAAGGAAGACGTGTATCTTGTCGCAGAGGACGACCTCGTCCTGATTGAGTGTCTTTGCGTTATCGGAAATGAAAATTTCGAGAGAATCCTTCATCTCGGAATTGGGGTTATTGAGGAAGCTGTCATAAAGCTCACGGACATTCTTTGTCACGAACACCTCACGCTTGAAGGTGCAGATATCGAGAGCAATCTTTACAGGTCTGATCTCCTTGCTGTCAACAGCGCCTTCATACCATCCGTCAAAAAGACTGCCTATTTCACTCAGGCAGAGTATCTGGAAGCAGAACATACCGCTGTTTGATTCAGTGTCGAACGGAAAGGAATAAACGCTGTCAACATCAGGCTGACCGAAGGTCTCTTCATGGAGAAACTTTGTTGTTGCCCCGTCAAGATTTTTTTCTTTTCTCATCAGTGTGATCCTGAACTGTCCTCTCACATGAAGGCAGATGCTGATCTTTTTTACCTTTGTGTATTTGAACCACTTTTCAGCAGAACAACCGTTAAAATAGGTGTCAAAGGTGATGCTTGAATTACGGAACATATCGAGGTAGTCCTTGTCCCATGTAAAATCAATTGTTCCGTTCCTGCGGAAATACATTTTTTCTTCTGTACAAATACCCGTCTGCGGAAAAAGCAGGCTTTGAAGTTTCATGTTATACACTCCTAAATATTAAACTGCGTTTTATATTAAAATTCCAACCATCTTTTATTGTAACATTAATAAAAAAATAATTCAAGTTTTTGTTTAAAAATACGGTGTGTAAAATCTTAGAAAAAACAATAAATATCACGAATTATTTTGTTGCAAAAATATGAGATGTCATAAAACGGCACATCGAATAATACTTTTTCCATCCTTTTCCAGTGAACGGACAACTGCATCATCTATCCTTTCACCCGGCATTATAACAGGCACTCCCGGCGGACACGGACAGGCAGTATCTGCGGATATCCTTCCGGCAGATCTTTCAACAGGGACATCTTCCGTTTTGGAAAAAAGCGCCGTTCTTGGTGAAACGGCATATTCCGGAAGACGGTTCAAATCAGGGACAGCCTTTATATTTCTGCCCTTTATTGAAGTCAGTGCCGTTTCGAGGCGCATCAGGTCACGTTCGCTGTTGAATGGCGTGATGATAAAAACGGCGTTTTCTCCGTCGCAGAATTCAGGCTCGATATTATAACTGTGAAAAAACTCTGTCTGTTCGCCGCCGACGATTCCGGCGCAGGATGTGTTTATGCACAATCTTATCGGGTCGCACAGTCCTTCCGGCTGTATAAGTCCCTGACGTGAAGCAAACTCCTTCAAAAGTCCCGCACGTTTTTCCAGTCTGCGGTATTCCTCTGAACCGCCGTTCTGCAAATAGTCCCTGCACAGGTCGATAGATGCCATAATGGGATATGACGGGCTTGTAGAGCCAAAAAGCGACATTGCATTTTTTGCTTCTTCAAGAGAAATATCCGCATTGATATTCAGCACCGCTCCGCCTGTCAGAACAGGCAGTGTTTTGTGGAGAGAGCAGGCGCTCATATCCGCTCCGAGGTGAAGCGGATGGAGGTCGTTTTCCATAAATGCAAGATGCGAACCGTGAGCGTTGTCAACAAGGAGCCATGCTCCGTGACTATGGCAAACATCGGCAATTGCCCGAATATCCGAAAGTTCGCCGTAATAATCCGGACTTGTGATGTAACAAGCCGAAACGTCCCTGTTTTTTTCAAGAACCGCCTCAACATCTTCCGGACGTATCCTTCCGCTGAAAAATGCGTTTTCCGAATACGGCATTACCCACAGAGGCTCTATCCCCAAAAGCGCACAGGCATGGACGGCACTGCGGTGGCTGTTGCGGGCAAAGATGATCTTTTTTCCTTTCTCACAGGCGAGCCTGAGCATTGTCTGTATCGCAAGCGTACAACCGCCGGAGGATATAAGTGTATGTTTTGCGCCGAAAAGCTCCGCTAATTTTATTTCGGCAGACCGTATGGCTCCGTCCGCTTCATAGAGCGCATCAGTATCCGGCAGTTCCGTAAGGTCAAGCTTCAGAAGCTCCTGCGGAAAAAATTCCGAGCATTTATGTCCGGGTGTATGGAACGAAGAATAGTCTTTGTTTTTATGTTCGATAAGTCTTGTATAGAGCGGTGTTTCCGGCATTGTTTTTCTCCTGTCATGTTCAGTTACTCAGATTGTACCATAAATCGGATATACTATCAAGTCAAAAAGTGTCATCCGACACACAACGGGAATGTGATGTTTGATTTTATTTTAAAAAGGTAGTATAATATCCTGACGGGACAGTATAATTATGGAGGAATGAAATATGAATTATGATGAAGCCGTAAAAACTATAAATTCGCTTCTTGTTTTCGGGAGCAAGCCGGGTCTTGAAAGAGTCGGCGAGCTTGCAGAAAGGATAGGCTCACCTGACAAAAATCTGAAGTTCGTCCACATCGCCGGAACAAACGGAAAAGGCTCTGTATGCGCCTATATTTCGAGTGTCCTGCGTGAAGCGGGCTATAAAACCGGACTTTTTATCTCGCCGTTTGTTCTTGAATTCAGAGAGAGATTCCAGATAGACGGTGAAATGATACCAAAGCAGGAGCTTGCGGATATCGTCAGTGAAATATATCCCGTTGTTCTCGAAATGAAGGATGAAGGAAAAATAATCACCGAATTTGAATTTGTCTTTGCAGTTGCGCTGAAATGGTATGAAAAATGCCGCTGCGATGTTGTTGTTCTCGAAACGGGTCTTGGCGGACGTTTTGACGCTACGAATATCATCGGCACTCCTCTTGCTTCGGTCATTATGTCCATATCCCTTGACCATACCGCAATTTTAGGCGATACCTGTGAGAAGATAGCCTTTGAAAAATGCGGTATCATCAAGCCTGACGGGATAACCGTCCTTTACGGCGACCAGCCGGACGGAGTTTTTGAGGTCGTCAGAAAAGCCGCCGCCGAAAGAAACAACCGCCTTATTATCGCAGATACAGGATCTGCTGATGTGATATCGTCAGATCTTTCCGGTTCGGAATTTTCGTTCCGAAAGGACGGATCGTCAGAAAAGAAGAAATACTTCACGCCGCTTTTAGGCGCTCACCAGATAAAAAACGCTTCTGCGGCTATATATACCCTTCTTGCACTGAGGGACAGAGGACTTGTCATATCCGATGAAGCAATACGTTCCGGACTTGAAAAGGTAAGCTTTCCCGCAAGATCGGAAGTACTGTGCAAAAAGCCTGTTGTTATTCTTGACGGAGCGCATAATCCCGGAGGAGCCGCCGCTTTGTCAAAGGAGATAAAGGAGCTTCTTTCGCCTTATCATAAGATAGGAATAACCGGTATGCTTGCCGACAAGGATATAAAAACCGCAATGTCTGAGCTTCTGCCGCTGTTTGACAGGATAATTACGGTCACTCCCGACAATCCCCGTGCTATGAGCGCAGAAGAGCTTGCGGAGATCGTAAGGAGCTTCGGCGTTCCGGCAGAGTCAGAAAGCAGCTTTAGCGCCTCATTTAAAAAGGCTCTCGGATATGCCGGAGATGATGATTCGGCGATCGTAGTTTTTGGTTCGCTGTATTTAGCTTCCGATATGAGAAAGGTGATTATCGAAACGCTGAAATAATTTTTCACACAACAAAAATCGTTTTTTTCTGCGGGGAATTTGTGGTATAAAGGAATTGTATGAATCCGGTCTCACAAAAATTACAATTCTATAAGGAGGAATCAAATTGCCGACTGCCGCAATAATGCATGGACAAGCCGTTTCGATACTGTGCGAAGTCCTTGAAAAAAACGATATCCGATATGAACTGACAAACAGCTCCTGTATAAACTGTACCGTAACGGACACAGATGAGGACATAGACATGGTCTTCCACATAAACCCGTCAAAAATGCTCGTGACGCTCTATTCCCCTGTTATACGTTCCGTTCCGGAGGAGCTTTCAGGAGATATTTCACTTGCACTCTGCATGATAAACCACACACTGACCGACGGGACATTCTGCATTGACCTCACCGCAGGAATGGTCTATTTCAAAATGACCGCAAGCTTCTATAACAGCGCTCCTGTTGATTCGCTGTTTGAATATATGCTCTCCGCCGCCGCAGACGCTATGGACGATTACAGTCCTAAGCTGAGAAAGCTTGTTTGGGGACAGTAATTATTTTTCGGAACACCGCATACCTATTGATGAAACGGGGGCGGTGTTTTGTATTTGATAATAAAAAAGCGCACTTTGTCGGCAGTGCTGTCGTGTGTTCTTGTACTGGTGATTGCCGTAGTGATCGGTGCGGGTCTCTCCGGACACGAAGCCGTTACGGTCTCCGGAACCGTGAACGACTGGGGACTCAGCTTCCGCACAGAAAACGGTATCCCGTCCGGAAACGCTTCTGCTGAGGAACTGAAAAAATATTCCGCAAGATATCTTGGCGACACATCACAAAAAAAGATATGGCTCACCTTTGATGCAGGCTATGAAAACGGCTTTACGGAAAGTATTCTTGATACACTGAAAAAACACAACGTCCGGGCAGTATTTTTTCTTGTCGGGAATTATGTTTCCACCTCGCCGGATATAGTCAAAAGGATGATAAAAGAAGGACATACCGTAGGCAACCACACAATGACTCATCCGGATATGTCGTCGATCTCGGACATGGAAAGCTTCAAAAAAGAAATAGAGGGTCTCGAAACACTATACAAGGAAACTACCGGCAAAGAACTCACAAAGCTTTACCGGCCGCCTCAGGGTAAATTCAGTACCGAAAACCTGAAAATGGCTCAGAAATTGGGATATACCACAGTTTTCTGGAGCCTTGCATACGCCGACTGGAACAACGACAGCCAGCCGACCCGTGAACAGGCTTTTGACAAGCTTCTCCCAAGGATACATGACGGTGCGGTAGTTCTCCTTCACAGCACATCAAAGACAAACTGTGAGATACTCGACGAGCTTCTTTCAAAATGGGAGGATATGGGCTATTCCTTCGGCTCTCCGGAAGAGCTTGTTATGAAGCAGTGAATCGTAATACTTCTATAAAAAAATCATTTCGGCTCAAAAATAGATTTGTATTATTGCCATTGTATTTCATGCTGTTTTGTGATAGAATGATGGAGACCGGACTTTGCATCATTAATGAATAAAGGGTGTTAAAATATGACGGAAACAAAAAAAGCCGGCTTTCTTGAGGAAAAATGTCCTTCATTTGTCAGAAAGCATTATTTTTTGATCTTCGGACTGCTCTATCTGATACTCGGAGTCATCATCAGAATTGAGTTTATGGATCAGCAGTCGGGAGATGCGGAATTTTTTCTTCTGCCATGGTACAAGGAAATAAAAGAAGGCGGCGGCTTTGACTACCTCGGAACTCAGGTCGGCGATTACAATATCCTCTATCAGACAGTAATTGCGGCACTGACCTATCTTCCGATAAAAGACCTCCACGCCTACAAGATATTCTCGTGTATCTTTGATCTGTTTCTTTCGGTGCTGTCGGCATATCTCGTCTATAACTTTGCACCAAAACGGAAAAGGCTTTCCGCAGTTGCCGCTTTCGGTGCGTTTTTCCTTTGTCCGCTGGTGTTTATGAATTCCTCATGGTGGGCGCAGTGCGATGCCATCTACACATTCTTCGGCATAGCAGCTCTCTATCTCCTTGCAAAAAAACGCACGATGTTCTCGCTTATCGTATACGGTGTGGCATTCGGATTCAAGCTTCAGGCGATATTCCTTATGCCGATATTCCTTCTGACAATATTCTGCCGCAAAAAATGGCAGTTCGTATACTTCCTTTTCATACCGGCAGTGATGATAGTGCTGAGTATCCCCGGTATACTTGCCGGAAGAAGCGTTATGGATGTGTTCACGGTCTATTTCAATCAGACAGGGACATACGCCGAGCTTGACCTTAACTATCCTTCTGTCTGGGCAGTTCCTGCCGACGTTGGTTATGCGATCGACGGCATATCCGGAAAAGAGCTTGTTTCTCAGGAACAGCTCTACGGCATCTTCAAATATCCTGCCGTCCTGACAGCCGTTGCCGTTCTGGCTGTACACATGCTGAAATGGATGAAGCGCAGGGTCGAGTTCTCCGTGATAAACATTTTCCGCATGGGATTCCTGATGAATTACACCTGTGTGCTGTTCCTTCCGGGAATGCACGAGAGATATGGCTTCTGCTACGAAATGCTCGGTCTGATACTTGCGTTCGTTGACAGAAAAGCAATAAAACCGCTCTTTATAATGCAGGGCATAACCTTGTATGACTATATCGTGTATTTCACGAATTTCAGATATGTACCGATGTCGGTTCTGCTTGTCGGAAACCTTATCGCCTATATCATGTACACAAAATATGTTTACGGAGCAATGTTCCCGTCACAGGACGGCACTATGGCGATCCAAAATAACAGCAAAACTGCGGAACACAAAGTTAAATTGAAAATTGAAAATTGAAGATTTAAAATTAATGTACAATTTCGATTGCTATAAAAAAGCGTTACAGCCCGGATGTCCACTTGCTGTAACGCTTTTGTTATTCCTCTTTTTCTTTGCTTTGTTTCTGAGCCTTTATGACCTTCAGACGTGAGAACTCTTCCCTTTCCTTTTC
>DBWG01000035.1:13417-15011 GCA_002308635.1 Ruminococcaceae bacterium UBA1244
TTCAAGGCATTTGCACGTTTCTGGGTCTTTTTTATCGCATCTGCAAGACGATAGACGCTGTTCTCTATCTCGGCAAGGTGAGCGGTGAGACGCTTTACCTCACGAAAGCTGACATAAGCTTCATCAAATGCCGAATTCGTTATGCCAAGCCCATAGAAAAGTGCGGTCTCGTCGTCGCTTTCATCAATAGTCACAATAGGTATCTCCACACCCATAACGCTTCTGTAGGTCAGCTTCAAAGTATCCTCTTCCGGAACAGACCTTGCGATCTCGTCGATATAGCCGAGAGTGATGTTTGCCCTTTGAAGCGCCTTATAAGCCTTGCTGTAGGTGATATCTATTTTTGTCTGGATCTCTGATGCCTTTCCGATAAGAGTCATCATCTCTCTTACGAGGATGTTCCTCTTCTTGTCGAGAAGCTCATAGCCTGTTCTTGCAAGAGAGAGCGACTTTTTTGACGCCATCAGATTGCCTTTTGTAGGTACAGCCTGAACAGCCATGCTTATTTCACCTCACATTATGCTTCATCATCGGAGCTTCCGCCTGCCGCATCTTCGGAGAACGTCCTGAAATTAAGATTATCGCTGTCACTGATATAATACCTGTCAAGCAGTGCGTCATCAACTCTGTCAAGCTCAGATCTCGGCAGTGTGGAAAGAAGCTTCCAGCCGAGATCAAGGCTCTGCTCGATGGTTCTGTTCTCATGGAAGCCCTGATTTACGAAATACTGTTCAAACAGCTTTCCGAAAGCGATATACTTCTTGTCTACGGGCGACAGTTCTTCTTCACCGATAACGCTCGCAAGAGACCTTGCGTCCTGAACTCGGGCATAGGATGCAAAAAGCTGGTTTGCAAGAGGCTGATGGTCAGCTCTTGTATAACCCTCACCGATACCGTCCTTCATAAGACGTGAAAGAGACGGGAGTACCGATACGGGAGGATAAAATCCTGCGCCCTGAAGCTGTCTGTCAAGAACTATCTGACCTTCTGTGATATATCCCGTAAGGTCAGGAACAGGGTGAGTGATATCATCATTGGGCATTGTGAGTATCGGTATCTGTGTGACCGAACCCTTGCTTCCCTTTATCATTCCTGCACGCTCATAGAGTGAAGCGAGGTCTGAATAAAGATATCCCGGAAAGCCCTTTCTGCCGGGGATCTCGCCTTTTGAGGATGAAAACTCACGGAGAGCCTCAGCATAGGAGGTCATATCCGTCATAATGACGAGTATGTGCATATTGCACTCAAAGGCAAGATATTCCGCTGCGGTAAGAGCGCATCTTGGGGTGAGTGTTCTTTCGATAATAGGGTCGTTCGCAAGATTGAGGAACATTACCACCCTCGAAAGAACGCCGCTCTCATCGAAGCTTCTGCGGAAATAATCCGCAACGTCATTTTTAACGCCCATCGCCGCAAAAACAACACCGAATTTGTTGTCGCCGTCCTCGTCAGCGATCTTTGCCTGTCTTACGATCTGCACGGCAAGCTCGTTATGCTTCATGCCTGAGCCGGAGAAGATAGGCAGCTTCTGACCTCTGATAAGGGTCATCAGCGTATCTATTGTGGAGATACCCGTATTGATGTAGTTTCGGGG
>DBWG01000053.1:0-7248 GCA_002308635.1 Ruminococcaceae bacterium UBA1244
AAGGATTTCCGTGACAACGCCGTGAACATTGCCGCAACAAAGATATCCGCCGGAGTGTGCGTTGGCATCGGGGGACGTTCGGGAGATGCTGAAAAGGGCGACGAGCAGTTTGAGATATCCGACCCACGTTCCGTTGAAGAGGTAAAGAATGATCTCTATAAGTTTGGTCTCCAGCCATCCTTCAACGAATATATCAGGCTTCTCTGACGGTGAATGATATGCTTATTTCTATAACGTCAAGTGCGTTGTGCAAAGACGGCTTTTTAAAGCGCATAGAGCTTATTGCGGCATCCGGAGCGGACAGGATAATTCTGAGGGAAAAACAGCTTGACGAAAAGGAATACTTGTGTCTTGCGGAAAAATGCCTTGATATATGTAGAAAGTATGATACGGCTTTTTCGGTCAACAGCTTTGTCAGTGCCGCAAGGGTGCTGGGTGCGGATCTTCATCTGCCGCTTTTTATGCTTGAAAACGAACCTTCACTTGCAGGAGAATTTCCTGTTTTGGGTGTGTCTGTACACAGTCCGGAAGAAGCAGAACGTGCCTGCGGGCTTGGTGCGGGTTATATCATTGCGGGACATATTTTTGAAACAGACTGCAAAAAGGGTCTGCCTCCGAGAGGAACGGACTATCTGTCGAAGGTCGTGAGGTCAGCGAATATACCCGTCTATGCGGTCGGCGGAATAAAAGCACAGAATTGTCACGAGGTATGCTCCGCAGGAGCAAAGGGTATCTGTGTTATGTCAGAGCTTATGACCTGTCCCGCCGATGAGATAAAAACACGCATAAAGGCGCTGAAAGAAGCCTTCGGACGATAAAAAATTACAAAAACAGAGCTTTTTGAACTGTTGTTATTTTACGTAGTTTTTGGTATAATGGAACCGGCATATATATTGCCGGTTTCTTTTTTTGGAGGTGAAAGTATGACCCGCAAAAGCTCAGCAATGATACTTGCCCTGATGATATTTGCGTCGGCACTTTTTTCAGGGTGTGATTTTGATTATTTTGATTATTTTGAAGGTGACGACAGATATTTCTTTGATTCTGTCAGCGGAAATATGCTGTTCACAGAACATAACGATTATTCCTATGTCGTTACGGATACGTCGGAGCTGCTGAAATATTCCGTAAAAAACACGCTTGACGAGACCGAGACAGAAATATATAACCGCCTCGTATATATGATAGACAATTTTGAGCTTTCCTATGATTTTGAGAACATCACAAACGATCAGTTCAAAAAAGCTTATTATGCTGTTTTGTATGACCATCCGGAATATTTCTGGCTGGGACAGAATTATATCTATTCCCTCAGGACCTTCGGCGATTATTCGACATTCCATGTTGAGCCGAAGGTGTTCAGCAGTGACCCGAAGGAGATAAAACAGGCTCAGAGAGAGTTTGACAAGGTGCTGGGCAATATTGTCAGCGCCGCAAAGTCGCAGGAGGACATATTCAGTCAGGTGCGCTATGTCCATGACTATATAATAGACAACACGGCATACGATATGGCAACTATCGAGCTGGTAGACTCAGGCGAGGAATATGATTTTCTGAGGGCAGTGACGGCTTATGGATGTCTTGTTGAGCATAAGGCGATATGTTCGGGATATTCGGCAGCTTTCCAGCTTGTTATGCAGAGATTGAATCTTGAATGTGGAAGGGTCAACGGAACGAGGGTATCGGAAAAAGGTCCGCACCAGTGGAACTATCTTGGTATCGGAGGAGAGTATTATTATATCGACCTGACGTGGGATGATCCGATAAGATCAAACGGAGAAGAAACAAGGACATACGAATATTTTCTTATCTCCGAGAGCGATCTGGCATATACTCACACCCTGAACGGTGATCTTCCTGTTCCGGAATGTACTGGCACAAGATTTAATTACTACCGTTACTGCGGGCTGTACTTTGAAGAATATGACTACCGTTATATAAAAGCGGCGGCGGATCTTTTAAAAGATGACAGATGTGTTACGCTGAAATATTCCACACCTGAGGAACTTCAGAAAGCTGTAGACGATCTTATTACGGATCAGCATATTTTTGACATTGATTATATCAACAGCAAGGTTTCATATTCGGTCAGTTCATCGGGATGTATACTTACGATATATTATTAAGATATTGAAGAACTGCGGTGCAGTGAGGTGAGAAAATGGAGCTTGCTGAATTGAGAAAAAAGGCAATGAAGCTTCCGCTGAGTCCGGGAGTTTATATAATGAAAAACAAAAATGACGAGATAATCTATATCGGAAAGGCAAAGGCACTCAAAAACCGTGTGAGCCAGTATTTCGGTTCGCAGAAGAACCATGCTGAAAAGGTGCGCAGGATGGTCGCAAATGTCGATCACTTTGACTATATCCTCTGTTCAAGCGAATTTGAGGCTCTTGTTCTTGAATGCAGCCTGATAAAACAGCACAAGCCCAAGTATAATATCCTTCTCAAGGACGATAAGGGTTACAGCTATATCCGTATCTCAAATGACGAGTGGAGGAGGATAAGCCATGTTATGCAGAAGGATGATGACGGTGCGGAATATCTCGGACCATATATGAGCGCATGGTACACCAAAAATGCCGTTGACAGCGCTGTGAAGGTGTTCGGTCTGCCGTCATGCGGCAAGGTCTTTCCGAGAGACATAAAAAAAGGAAGACCCTGTCTGAATTTTCACATCAAACAGTGCTGCGCCCCGTGCAGCGGAAGGGTGTCGCAGAAGGACTATAACGAAAGAGTCAGCGCTGCCGTTGATTTCCTCAAAAAAGGAAACAGCGATTCCATAAGGCTTATGACGGAACAGATGAACGCCGCAGCCGAGAACCTTGATTTTGAGCTTGCGGCAAAGCTCCGGGACAGGATAAGCTCCGTAAAAAGAATAACCGAAAAGCAGCAGGTCGTTGCGGCAAATATACCTGAACAGGATGCTGTCAGCATGATGACCGAAGGAGAGGATGCCTGCTTTGCGGTGATAAGATTTTCCGGGGGACGGCTTTATGACAAGGAGGATTTTCTCCTGAAGGATATCGGCAGGGATGCGGACGGTGCTTTTGCAAGATCGGAATTTTTAAAGCGATATTATATGATGCGTGAAAACATACCTCCGGTCATTACACTGGATTCACCTCCCGAAGACGAGGAGCTTCTTCTTGACTGGCTCTCGGAAAAGAGAGGCAAAAAGGTAAGATTTATTTATCCGCAGAAGGGCGAACAGCAGAGAATACTTGAAATATCACGGCAGAATGCCGCAGAGAAGCTTGCTCAGAGCCACGGTCATCTTGGACATGAGCTGTCGGCGCTTGACGAGCTTGCGGGTCTTTTAGGACTTGGCAGCCCGCCGGAATGGATAGAATCATACGATATCTCAAACCTGATGGGCAGTGAAAATGTTGCCGGAATGGTCGTTTTTAAAAACGGCAGACCATATAAAAGCTCCTACCGCAGATTCGGGATAAAGGGCTTTCAGGGTCAGGACGACTATGCTTCAATGCACGAGGTGCTTACGAGACGCTTTCAGGAATATTTCAAAAATAAGGACAGCGGCGAGGGCTTCGGTCAGCTTCCCGACCTGATACTGCTTGACGGCGGAAAAGGACAGGTCTCTGCCGTCAGACCCGTGCTGGAACAGTTCGGACTTGATATACCGCTTTTCGGCATGGTGAAGGACAGCAAGCACCGTACTCGTGCAATAACGGACGAGGGACGAGAAATATCAATAACCTCAAAGCGTCAGGCGTTTACTCTTATATCTTCGATTCAGGACGAGGTCCACCGCTATGCTATAGGATATCACCGCACTGCACGAAAAAAGAAAACTATCTCAACTTCGCTTACAGAAATAAGCGGTATCGGAGAAGAAAGAGCAAGGTCGCTTCTTTCAAGATTCAAAACGATAAAAAGAATATCAGAAGCTGATGTTGAAGAACTGATGCAGGTTCACGGGATGAACAGGCCTTCGGCAGAAGCAGTTTACAATCATTTTCACAAAAAAGACAATGATAAAAACGGGGATGATACTGCACAAAAATGATAACTAAAAATTGTGTATGTTGGATGGATTGTTATGCAAAAAGCCGATTGACAATTCTGTCCGATACTCTATAATTATAGTGTGGCACTATATTATCTGAAAGTTGGGAATGTGAAAGAATGAGGGTAATTACAGGATCATCAAGGGGCAGAAAGCTCGTTACTCCGCCCGGAGACGATGTTCGTCCCACCACTGACAGCGTAAAGGAATCCGTTTTCAGCATAATACAGTTTTCTGTTGAGGGCAGGTCTTTTCTTGACGCATTCGCCGGTTCCGGACAGATGGGTGTTGAGGCGCTCAGCAGGGGAGCTTCCTTTGCCGTGTTTGTTGATAACGGTAAAAAATCTCTTGACGCCGTAAGAAAAAATCTGGAAATTACGGGTCTTTCAAAAAATGCAAGAGTTATAAATGCGGATACGCTGTCTTATCTTTCATCATGCAGGGAGCGTTTCGATATAGCCTATCTTGACCCGCCTTACAAAAAAGGTCTGATTCAGGAGGCGCTTGAGCTTTTGCCGGCAGTGATGAACAAAAGCGGGATAATTATCTGTGAGCATCCCTCGGATGAACAGCCGCCCGAAACAGCAGGGGGCTTTGTGATAAAAAAGAAATATAAATACGGAAAAATAATGATCTCTGTATATTCCGATAAGGATGTGGAAGGTATATGACAACTGCGATCTATCCCGGAAGCTTTGATCCGGTAACAGTCGGCCATCTCGATATAATAAAAAGAGCCGCAAAGCTCTTTGACAATGTTATTGTCGCTGTACTCGTCAATATGGAAAAGAAACCCTGGTTCACGATAGATGAAAGGATGAGCCTTCTCAAAAAGGCGACAGAAAATATCCCGAATGTGGAGATCGCCGGATTTGACGGGCTTTTGGTGGATTTTGCGTCACAGCGCAGGGCTTCCGCAATAGTAAAGGGTCTGAGGGCTGTGTCTGATTTTGAATATGAGTTCCAGATGGCGCTCACCAACAGAAAGCTGGATGACAGTCTTGAAACAGTCTTTCTTACGAGCAGTGCGGAAAATATGTTTCTCAGTTCCAGCATCGTAAAGCAGGTGGGGCTTTTGGGCGGAGATATCTCAACGTTTGTTCCCGACGGGATAAAGGACGAGATATTATTAAGAATCAAACAAAGGAGTAAACTGAAATGAAACTTGAAATGCTTATAGATGAGCTTCAGGAGATAGTGGACAGCGCATTCAAAATGCCCCTCAGCGGAGGAAAAAAGGTCGTAAATGCAGACCGCATACAGGAGATCGTTGAGGAAATGCGTACAAATATGCCTCAGGAAGTAAGACAGGCAAAGATGATCGCCGCAGAGAGAAGCAATATCCTCTCAAAGTCAAAGCAGGAGGCAGAGACTGTAGTACAGCAGGCTGAAGAACGTGCAAAGTCTATGGTCGAACGCAGTGAGATCACCCGTCAGGCTCAGCAGAGAGCATCAGAGATCATTGCAAAAGCAAACAGCGATGCCGAAAAGATCAAACAGGCTGCAAGCCAGTATGTGGACAATCTTATGAAAAAGGCCGATGATGAGCTTTCGGCAAATCTTGCAACACTCAAAAAAGCAAGACAGGGCTTCAAGACGCTCCAGAATAAGAACGACCCTAAGAAAAATTCAAAGCAGCCGCCGCAGGATAAGGAATGATATTTACGGTCTGATGTTCTTTGATATATGATGATGGTGGGGATCGGATGAAAAAAATAGTATCTAATGCTCTCTATATATTGTTTTTTGGATTTGCGCTGACGCTCGTTACCGCCTGCATCATGCTGATGATAAATATTTCAAAGGGAAATGAAAGAACAGTAGATCAGATCGAAGCAGTCCAGATAAGCGCAGCGGCACAGGATGACGCAAAATATGAGCCGATCAGAAGAGAGATCGCAGACAGCACGGATTATTCGTTTGCGGTCGTCCGCAGCGGCTATAATGCACTTGAAAATGATGAAAAAAAGCACCTCTATGACAGTCTCCTCGAAAGCATCTACAGCGTTACAAATGAAGCTGATGAAAACGGAAGATACCGTATCTCACGGATCAATGTCGACGGGAAAAAGCTTTCGGAGTTTGATATCAGAGAGGTCGTAAGTGCGTTTATAAATGATAATCCCGAATATTTCTGGATCGAGAATCTTTTTGGATACGCTTATGTTGGCGACAACACTATCGTTGAGTTCTATTCGGTGCTGTCGGCGGATGAGTGCGGGAGGTATATCGAGAACTTTAACAAAAGGGTGAAAGAGATACTGTCCGGCGTGAAAAAGGGCATGGGAGAATATCAGCGTGAAAAGGCAATACATGACGCTGTTCTTGATGTGTGTGAATATAAATCCGGTGTGAAGACCTCTGCTGACGGATGGCAGTATTTTACGGCATACGGCGCACTCTGTGAGGGCGAGGCCGTTTGTGAGGGATATGCAAAGTCGATGCAGCTCCTGCTTTCAAGAGTCGGTATCTCATGCGGTATGATACGCGGAGAAGCTGACGGTATCCCTCATTTATGGAACGTTGTTCAGCTCGGAGGAGAATGGTATCACCTTGACCCGACATGGGACGACAGCAATTCTGAGGGCAGGATAAGCTATGAATATTTTAATCTCACAACAGAGGATATCTCAAAGAACCATGTCATCAGTGAGAACATATCGACGATCATCGAGACCGAAAACAGCGAAGAAATAGATTCCGCTGCAAAATACAATTTCTTTGTGCCGATGTGTACAAAAAAGAATATGAATTATTATTATGCTGAGGGAATATATATCCAGACGCTCGACAGCAAGACCGAAAAGGCTATTATAGATGCGCTCGTTGAAAGGGCAAAGAACAAGGAGATTTATTTTCCTGTTCGTTTTGGAAATGAAATGAGCTATTCTGATTATATCAACAGGCTGTTTTATAAATCGCCGTATCAATTCTACCGCTGCATAGAAGAAGCAAACAAAAAGCTTGACAGCAGCCATAAGATACGTGAGAGAAGCATTTCTCTTCTGAAACACGAAAAAGACCTTACCCTGCGTGTAAGACTCAGTTATGATTAAAAGCCGTTTCCCGAAGGAGATATCCTTCGGGAATTTTTTGTCCTGAGCGCAGTTTTTTGTGAAAAATCAATTCAGACTATTGACAATCGGCAGGTTTTATAATATAATGATAGAGCCTTAGAAAATGAGGCAGTCGTTGTCGGGGTGTAGCGCAGTTGGTAG
>DBWG01000053.1:7254-12472 GCA_002308635.1 Ruminococcaceae bacterium UBA1244
GGGGTTCAAGTCCCTTCACTCCGATTGACCCCCGAACAGATATATTTGGAGGCTTAGCTCAGCTGGTCAGAGCGCTTGCTTGACATGCAAGAGGTCACTGGTTCAAGTCCAGCAGTCTCCAGAAACACTCCCATTGCTTTGCTTGGGGGTTCAGAGGATAACGAATAGTGAATAAAGAATAGTTAATAGCGATGCTTTCAGTGGCGTTTCTGTATTATTCTCTATTCACTATTCTCTTTTATCTATTCTCTAAAAGGAAAAACTGTCGGTCAGAAAGACCTGATAAATCAAATAAATACTATAGCAATCCAACTTAATAAGCGCATTAAATGTGTGGACGCTGTTATGTGCATGACCGCAGCTTGTACATTAATTTTCAGTTTAACTCCACACTCCGCAGTTTTGCTGTTATTATTTTGGATTGATATAAGCCCGCAGGGGCAGAACAACTGCAGTTATTTGCCGCACTGCCGGACTGAGGTCTGACGGGTGCGGCTGTTTTTTACCCCCGAAAAGGAGGCAAAACGTATGTTAAAAAAGGTTGTAGGATTCTTCAAAAAGGAACTTATGCTGACGATCGCAATACCGGCAGCTCTTATTTCCATGATAATAACTCCGCCGTCTGCACGTCTGCTCTCTGATATCGACTGGCGCACTCTCGGAACATTGTTTATGATGCTCACGGTTCTGGAGGGCTTCAAGAAAGAAAATATTTTCCGTCCGCTGCTGCGTTTTGCCGGAGGGATACGCTCGATGGTGGGCTTGTCGCTGTTTCTGGTGTTTTCGGTGTTTTTTTCGTCGATGTTTGTCACCAACGACATCTCGCTTATAATTTTTGTTCCGCTGACGATAATCCTTTTCCGTTCGGGAGACAAAGAAAAATACATACTGCCCGTGATTACTATGGAAAACATCGCCGCAATAAGAGGTTCACTTCTGACCCCGTTCGGCAGTCCGCAGAACCTTTTTATATTCGGTCAGTCCGGAGTCTCCGCATGGGAATTTATAAAGTATATGTTTCCGATATGGATAATTTCGGGGGTGCTTCTGGTGGTGTTTGTGCTTTTCCTTTATAGAAAAAATGTCAGGGAAAAGACAGGTATCTCAGGTTCTGACGCTGCGGGAGAATGGAAAAAAGGGGGAAAGCCCCGCAGGATAATATATCTTTGTGTTTTTGTTATGGTGATAACAACTATAGTAACAAGAACACCCTATTGGATGTATGCTGCGGCTGCTGTTGCACTGATAATTTTTGTGACTGACAGAAGGCTGCTCATAAAGACCGACTATGTTCTTTTGCTGACGTTTTTGTGCTTTTTTGTTTTTTCATCGTCCATTGCTGCAAACGAAAGTATATCGGGATTTTTCAGTGAAAATGTTGAAGGAAACGAATATGTCTGGAGCATACTTCTCAGTCAGGTGATCTCAAATGTTCCTGCGGCAATAGTGCTTTATCCTTTTGCAGGAAACAAGGGCGCACTGCTTTACGGACTTGATTCAGCGGGTCTGTGTTCACTGATCGGGTCTCTGGCTTCTGTAATAAACTATCGTATATATGTCCGTGAATATCCGAAAAACGGAAAGAAGTTCATTCTGATTTTTACCGGCATAAGCCTTTTGTTCTTTGCTTTTGTTGCCGTACCGGGATATTTTATCAGCCTTGACCCGGTGCGTGACCGCACTGGACTATTTTAGAACGCAGAAACTTATATAGCGTGCGTCCGCATCGTGAACCATAAAGGTTCACTTTGGCTGTTTTCTTCTACGTCTGCGGATTTGGTTTTGAGTTTGGAAGTGTAGTGTTTTGTGTGGAGTGTGAGTAAGTATGGAGTGGATAAAGCATTTTAATACTATAAATCATCATAAGCGTCTGGTGATGGAGCTGTGCTTCAAGCTGGGAATGTATAAGCAGGGTATACTTCACGATCTGTCAAAATATCATCCTGTGGAGTTCCTTGTCGGCGCAAGGTATTATCAGGGGACACGCAGCCCGAATGCCGCAGAGCGTGAACAGAAGGGCTACAGCACCGCATGGCTGCGACATAAGGGCAGAAACAAGCACCATCTTGAATATTGGATCGACTACAGCCTTGACGAGGGACACTATATGACCGGTATGAAAATGCCGACAAAATATGTTGTGGAAATGTTCTGCGACAGGGTGGCAGCCTGCAAGAATTATAAGGGCAGCGATTATACGGACGCTTCTGCGCTTGAATATTATGAAAGTTCAAAGGATCATTATCTTATCCATCCCGAAACTGCAAGGCTGTTGGAGTATCTTCTCAAAATGCTGAAAGAGAACGGAGAAGAAAAAACTCTGCTCTATATAAAATACAAAATATTAGGAAAGAAGTACTGAAAATCAGAATAAAAGGAAGGTAAGGAATGAAAAAATCAAAAAGAATCATGTGTATCGCACTGTCTGCACTGACAGCAGGCTGTGTGTTGTTCGGAGGAAGCTATGCGGAAGGCGGTTTTGTTTCAACCGAAGTAAATGCAGCGGCATCGGCGGAAAGCAGGGTCGAACTGAATTGTACAAAAATCTCTCTCGGTGTCGGAGAAAGCTCCTATCTTTCTGCAAAAGTGCCGGCAGGCGACAGCATAAAAAAATGGACGACATCAGACCCGAATGTGGTAACGGTGAATCAGGGCTGTATAAAAGCCGTTTCTGAGGGCAAGGCAAGAGTCGCAGTCAGAACTGTGAACGGTGTTGTTGCGGTGTGCAATGTCACTGTAAAGTCCGCTCCCTCATACGTTAGACTGAATACAAAGGAACTCAATATCGGGTTGGGTGAAAGCTATAGTCTGTCATATTATCTTCCGAATGGTACTGCGTCCCATTATGCTGTGTTTACTTCCAACAACAGAGGCGTTGTTTCCTGTGACACTAAAGGCAATTTGACGGGTATCAGCGAGGGTACGGCTGATGTAAAAGTCGTTCTTTTTAACCGTGTTTATGCTTCGTGCAGAGTGACGGTAAAAAAAGCTCCGACAGGTGCAAGCTTCGGCGTTTCAAAAATAGAGCTTGGAGAAGGAGAAAACTATAAGCTTTCCGTAAAACTTTCTGCGGGTTCTGCTTCAAAGTTCAGGAATTATACCGTGCTGAATCCTGATGTTCTGAGCTGTGACGATAAGGGCAATCTTAAAGCTTTGAAGCTGGGAGTGGCTATAGTGACTCTCCAGCTTTTTAACGGTGTAATTTCATCATGCAGAGTCAATGTAAAAAAAGCACCCGATTCCGTAAAATTCCGCACAGATTCACTCACTCTCGGTGCAGGAGAAAAATATACCCTGACAGCCGAGCTGCCTGAGGATACGGCTTCTGCGCTTGAATATTCATCTGATAACGAAAAGGTGCTGACGGTAGGAAAAAGCGGACTTGTAACAGCAAAAAATCCCGGTACTGCAAATGTTACGGTAAAACTCTATAACGGTGTTTCCGCAAAGTGCAGTGTTACGGTAAAAAAAGCGCCTTCAAGCGCATATCTCAACAAAAACGAACTGACCATGGATATCGGAGACAAACAAAAGCTTGTTTGTTATGTTCCGGAAGATAATGCATCATATCATGTGAACTTTGTCTCAGATAATCCGGAGGCTGTTTCGTGTGACAAATTCGGAAACATAACAGCCGTGAGTGCCGGAACTGCAAATATAACGGCTTCGATGTTTAACGGCGTTAAGGTTTCGTGCAGAGTGACTGTTGAGGAGGAAATAGAATATATTGTCATAGATAAAGATCTCGCCGTTCTTGATGTCGGACAGAGCGCTCAGATCAATGCAAGAACCCCGGAAGGTGTTGTGCTTGCTTCGGCAAAATATTCGTCCGCTGACAAGAGCGTTGCGACTGTCAGCAGCAGCGGCGTGATAAAGGCGGTCGCTCCCGGAAACACAAATATCATAGTAAAGTCCGGTGATAAGACCTCGAAGGTGGGTGTTATCGTCTACGGCAACAAGTATTATTCTACATATCCGTCAACAGACGAAACGGAAAGCATTATGAACACTGCAAAGCTGTCTCCGAAAAAGACAAACTGCAAAGCGCTTGATGATCTTGTCGGAAGCATAATCTCAAGGATAACCAATTCGTCAATGACAACAGGTCAGAAGATACGTGCCTGCTATGACTACCTTTCACAGAACTGTGTATACGGCTATGGATATATCCCGACGCCGCTCCCCGGAAATTACAATTACAGCAGCGACTATTTTATCGTCACTATGGCATATCCGATACTTGTAAACAATGTCGGCACCTGCGAGAACTATGCTGCGGCATTTACCGTAATGATGAGAAGGCTCGGACTTGACGCAGACGTTGTATACGGTCAGGTCGGTCTGTCTTCCGGCGGAAAGGGCGGACACTACTGGACAAACATCACCGTCAACAACAAGCACTATGTTTTTGATACTCAGGTCGAACACAACACTCTCGGCTATAACCGTTATGTCAATCACTATTGGTATGGAATGAAGCCGGAGCATAACTATCGTATGTACGAATACAAGGAGTTCCTCCGTGCAAGGGATTTCAGCTATTCATAAATACTCACGCAAATAACAAGAGCCGTCCAATCGGGCGGCTCTTACTTTTGTGTTTGTCAGTTATTGTGCTTTCTGTTGTTGTCACAAAACGCAAAAAATGCCAGCATAAAAGCAGGTATAAAAAATGCAGCGCCTGCCTGTGCAATGGTCTCATTTTTTACAGTGCTTTCATCTATATGGAACAGAGCGGCAATATTGCTTGTTATTGAATCATCGCCGTTGAGAAAAGATATGACGGCGAGAAGGAGTATTATCGTTCCTATAGCGCAAAGTGCTATTGCTGCATAAAAATATGGTTTTGATCTCATTTCCATTTCCTTTCCCAGCGGAGTGCCTCCGCTCTCTGTTTTGGAACGCAGAGACTTCTATAACGTGCGTCCGCATCGTGAACCATAAAGGTTCACTTTGGCTTTTTCATTCCACGTCCAGACTTTGGCTGAGCATGGGGAAACCCCTTCGTCACTTCGTGACACCTCCCCTAAAGGGGAGGCTTTGGTGCGGACAACTCCACACTAATATATTACGGCGCCGTATTTTTGGGTCAGTGCGGTGAGTTTTTCTTTTTGGATATCACACCTTGAATCGACAATAAGCCTGCCCTGATAGTATCTGAGCGCTGCTTCAAGAGTGATGGGGTCGTTTGCGTGGACGACAAACGGCAGATACGACA
>DBWG01000104.1 GCA_002308635.1 Ruminococcaceae bacterium UBA1244
TGTTCTGATAGTAGGTGTAGGTCATTGTTTCCTTGTCGGAGATAACTCTTGCTTCCGTAATGCTGCAAATAAACATTCCGTGTGTTTCGAGGTCGATATAATCCTCGACCTTCAGTGACATGAACGAGTTGATATACTTCGGCAGGAAAATAAGTCCGTTATCCGAATGGAGAGGTTCGCAGTCCTTGAATTTATCCACATTTCTTCCGCTCTGGAATCCGAATGTCTCAAACACGCTGAATGGTGCTTCAACTGAGAGACAGTTCACATTCATCTTGCCGGTCTGCCTGATAATATGATGTGAATAATTCTGCTTGTTTATGCAGACAGCAACACGATTCGGAGAATTTGTTACCTGAGTTACGGTATTGACGATAAGACCGTTGTCTTTTTTGCCGTCATTTGAGGTGATGACATAAAGACCGTATCCGATATTGAACAGAGCAGACATATCGTGCTTGTTGGCGGTCTCGTCATTCTGAGCAAGATAATCCTTGCACAGCTCTTCGGCAAGCTCTTCGATCTGGTTCTTGCTTGTTTCGTTAAGAGCGGACATGATCTTTACAGAAGCATCGGTGTATGTGATGTTCTTGCAGCCCTCGAGCATTTTCTTCATGGTCTTTATTGCCATCGGAGCCCATGAACCGTTTTCGATAAGAGCGACAGTCTTGTTGCTGAAATTGCGTTCAGTAAGGTGATTGATGAATTCACGCATGAACGGGAATATCTCGGCGTTGTAGGTAGTAGTTGCAAGGACTATTTTTCCATAGCGGAAAGCATCCTCAACACACTCCGCCATATCCTCACGGGCAAGATCGTTTACAGCTACCTTCGGGCAGCCCTTCATCTTGAGTTTTTCGGCAAGAAGTTCAACAGCCTTTTTTGTGTTGCCGTAGACAGATGTGTATGCGATCATTATACCTTCACTCTCAACGCCGTAGCTTGACCAGGTGTTGTAAAGATTGAGATAATAGCCGAGATTTTCAGTGAGAACAGGTCCATGAAGAGGACATATCGTCCGGATGTCAAGACCGGCAGCCTTTTTGAGCAGGTTCTGTACCTGAGCGCCGTACTTTCCGACAATACCGAAATAATATCTTCTTGCCTCACAAGCCCAGTCCTCATCAACGTCAAGCGCACCGAACTTTCCGAAGCCGTCGGCAGAGAAAAGCACTTTATCCTTGCTGTCATAAGTTACGATGACCTCGGGCCAGTGTACCATCGGTGCCGCAACAAAAGTAAGTGTGTGTTCGCCAAGTTCAAGGGTACTTCCCTCACCGACAACGATTCTTCTGTCCTCAAACTGAGTACCGAAGAAATTTCCCATCATGGTAAAAGCCTTTGAGCTTGAAACGATAGTGGCTTCGGGATAGTTTTTCATAAAGTTTTCGATATTTGCACTGTGGTCGGGTTCCATGTGCTGAACGATAAGATAATCGGGCTTTCTGCCTTCAAGTGCATTTTCAAGATTATCGAGCCATTCCTGAGTAAAATTGCGGTCAACGGTATCCATTACGGCTATCTTACTGTCAACGATGACATAGGAATTATATGCCATGCCGTTAGGAACATCATACTGTCCCTCGAAAAGGTCGATCTTGTGGTCATTGACACCAACATATTTTATATCATCTGTAATTTTCATAGCAAACTCCTTTTCAAAATATTATTTTGTCTATTATATCACACCTCAGTCATCAATTACAACACTTTTTATCTGATTAAAAAAACATTTTTATAAAACCTGCCGGACAAAATATTATTTTCCGTTCAGAGGTCTATTTCAACTCTGTTCTTTCTGAACCAGTAGTCAAGCTGTATTATATACGCAAGTATCTGCGGCGCTCTCATAAGCTGACCGTACCACGGAGATGAAATTTTTTCGGGATAGTTTATTATCGCTTCAACACCGTTCCTGTCAAGTATATCTTTAAGAGGCGATGTACTGTCGCTGAGGATATCTTCAACAGCCTCTGTACAAAGCCTGAAATACATAGGATGGTGAGTTTTCGGATATGGGCTCTTTTTTCTGTCTATTATCTCGTCCGGAAGTATGCCCCGGAACGCCTCACGGACAATGCCCTTTTCCCTTCCGTTCAGCGCCTTGATCTCCCACGGCAGATTGAACGCATATTCAACAATGCGGTAATCACAGAACGGAACACGCACCTCCAGGCCGCTGTACATCGACATTCTGTCTTTCCTGTCAAGCAGTGTCTGCATGAACCAATAGAAATTGAGTGAGAACATTTCTCTCATTCTTGAATTTATCCTTGAGTCTGACGGCAGTTTCTCGGTGTGGATACAGGTATCAAGATATTTTTGACGGACATATTCTCCGCCGTGCGGCAGAAATCCGTTTTTAATTATCGAGCGTCTGATATCAAGCGATCTTGACCATGGGAAATTGTCATCAAAAAGTATTTCGCTGTTGTGGTACCAAGGATATCCTCCGAACAGTTCATCTGCACACTCTCCGGAAAGTGCTACCGTAAAATCCTCCTTTATCTTTTCGCAGAACAACAGGAGCGATGAATCAACATCCGTCATTCCGGGTAGATCCCTTGCATCCACCGCAGCCTTTAGTGCGTGAAAAAGGTCGGTATTTTCTATTATTACATTGTGATGAACCGAACCGATATCATCTGACATCAGACCTATGAATTCACTGTCAGGCGTGGGCTGAAAAAGACTGCTCTGAAAATATTTTTCGTTGTCCCGATAATCTATCGAATAAGTATCTATCGGTTTCATACCGTTTTTGCGGTTATAGCCGGCTGCAATACAGGAAATTATACTCGAGTCAAGTCCTCCGGAAAGGAAACAGCACAGCGGCACATCAGACACAAGCTGTCTTTCAACAGAATCCGTTATCAGTTCACGGACTTCTCCGATACTCTCCTGAATATCTTTGCTGTGTTCCATTGCACGCAGCGTAAAATATTTTCTCCTGAACATTTTTTCTCCGTCATAAAATGCACATTCTCCGGGAAGTATCTCTCCGACTCCCTTATATATACCCTGACCAAGACTGCGTCCGGGACCTATGAGAAAAAGCTCGCACAATCCCTCCTCGTCAACAACAGGCTTGACCAGCGGGTTCTGTATCAGGCAGTTGATTTCCGAAGCAAACAGCAGTCCTTTGTCATACTGATAAAAAAACAGCGGCTTTACCCCTATTCTGTCACGGGCAAGAAACAGACTTTTTCTTTCATGGTCGTAAACGGCAAAAGCGTATATGCCGTTCAGCTTTTCAACGCAGTTCCCGCCCCAGCACATATATGCGGTCAGCAAAACCTCAGTATCACTTTTGGTAACAAATGAATATCCGCACGATATCAGTTCTTCCCTTAGTTCACCGGTATTGTACAATTCTCCGTTATAGACTATGGTACACATCCTGCCGTTATACTTTTTAGTCATCGGCTGCCTTCCGTTTTCCACATCTATCACGGCGAGCCGTCTATGGATCAGACATATCCCGCCATCCAAAAAGTATCCTCTGTCGTCAGGCCCTCTTCTTGAAATGCTCTCCGACATCCTTTTTATTGTCTTTTCCTCATCCCTCATATCCTTTCCTTTTTCAAACCATCCTGCTATACCGCACATAGCTCTACCCCCTATAATATATCAAAGTCCTGTCCTTTAACGGATACAGGACTTTCCTCTGCCGGCTCTGCGCTTCAGTCCTCCCGATTCGGAAGCCGCCGCCGCAAATACTGCACACATTATTATCAGCGCAATTGAACCGGACAATGATATCGACGCAGCCTCTGCTCTTCCTCCTCCCGCAACGGCAAAAACAGTACCCGCAGGACAATAAAACCTGCACACTATATATACTATTACGGACGACAAAAAAGCGTTAACGATCCTGAACAAAAAGTACCTCAGCTTGTTTATTTTCACACCGCCGAGAATGGCAAATATCTGAAAATGTACACAAAGCCCCCCAAACCCTACAGCAAACGAAACAAACCACAGCGGACTTCCGTTCATTATTATGCTGCGGCAAGCTCCTGTAACTTCAAATACCAAAGAAAATATGCTTTCCGAAAACGGATAGCTTATTCCGATAAGGTGAAATATTTTTTCGCACATCCCTGTGATGCCGCAGCGGGAACAAACGGATATGAACATATTAAAAAATGTGACCATAGCGGTCAGCAGCAGAACAGAATCCGCACCGTCCGAACAGGAATCAATAAATAAATCTGTTATTTTTTTACCGTGCCAAACGTCAGTACTGACCTGAACGGTATTATTTCCGTTTTTTGACGATGATATTCCCATAAATACAGCAATGAGGATGCCGGAGCCAAGCTGCGACAGATAGAGTATCCAGCCGGACAAACTGCTGTGAAGAAGCAGACTGCCAACACCTGTGACAAGAAATCCCGGACCGGAACATACACAAAACATCATCATCCGTTCAGCCTGTCTTTCGTTTATGCGTCCGCTCTCAAGCAGCAGCCGCACACATTTTGCACCCACCGGAAAACCGCCTGCAAAGCTCATCACGACCGCAGCTCCGGCTCCTGCCGGAAGCCTGAATACTTTTTCTGTGACAGGCGAAAGAATTTTTCCGAGTATGTCTGAGGCTCCTGATCTTATCATAAACGACGATATGACCATAAACGGAAACAGCGACGGAACAAGCATTTCCGCCGAATATCTCATCCCGTCACCTATCCCCTTTGCCGCAGCATCAGGAAAGATAAGTATTGCCGCCGAAAAAAATACCGTAAACATCAGCACCATAAGCCGTATTATCTTCTTATCCATAACATCACCCGCAAAATAATATGCTGCCGGTGATTTTTATATTTATGTCTGCATAAGCTTGTTACGGGGTGAGGGCATGAGAAAAAAAGGAAACGGCGAAAAACTCCCTCGTCTGGGGACACTTCACATGGAGATAACCGGAAACCGTGAGGTAATTCTTGAAGGCAGCCTGGGCATACTTGAATATACCGATCAGTCCATAAAGATCAATGCAGGAAAGTGTATAGTTTCATTCAAAGGCAGAGGACTTCACATACAGTGCATGAGCGACAGCGACATAGTTGTGTGCGGGTTCATAACTTCAATAGAATATTTGATTTGAGGGGATCAGATGATCGTTGTAATTATACTGAGGTGGCTCTTAGGATATGTCAGCTTTGCTGTAGAGGGAAAATTTCCCGAAAGGTTCGTAAACCTGACTGCAAGAAAAGGGATAAATCTCTGGAAAATACGGGGAGAAAAAAACTCTGTCAGCGGATATGCAGGGATAAGGGACATAAAGGAACTTTATGCCGCTGCGGAAAAAACCGAGAACCGTATACATATCGTCCGTGAATACGGTCTTCCCTGTCTTTTCAGAAAGTACAGACAGCGCTGCGGACTTCTTGCAGGAACAGTGATCTGTGCGGTGATCTGCCACATTCTTTCGGGACATATCTGGACAATAAGGATCAGCACACCCGATATGATAAACGAATATGAAGTCCGTTCTGTACTGAAAGAATACGGTCTTTATGAAGGAGCAGATACCGGAAGCATAAACGTTTCGGAGATCATCAACAGCATTTCATCAAGCGACAGGCGCATAAGCTGGATGACTATAAACATCATCGGAACAGAAGCCGAGATCAATATAAGCCCAAACCTGTCTGAAAAAATAAAAAAAGAAGATCCGCCGAAGCTGAGCAACATTGTTTCGTCCGCAGACGGCACAGTCACAAGAGTAAATGTCTATAACGGGACGGCAAAGGTCAAGGCCGGCGACGGCATCAGAAAAAATCAGCTCCTTGTCAGCGGGATAATCGAATACAACAACGGCAACACTGTTCTCGTTGACAGCAATGCAAAAATTTTTGCAAAAACCGCAAGAACCGTATCCATAAGCATACCGTCAAATATCACTCTCCTTATGGAGAACGGCAGCTCCGAAAAAGCCGACCTTTCCTTTTTCGGGATCAGACTCCCGCTGACACTTAACGGCGATAAGCAAGGAGCTTTCACAAAAAAGAGCAGTTCACAGCAAATGACCGTCCTTGAAAACCCTGTACCTGTATTTATCAACAGTGAAAAATGGCAGGAATATAAAAAACAGCCTGTGGAGCTGACACTTTCACAGGCTGAGGAGCTTCTTAAAAACAAGCTGTTCCTTTATGAATTTTTTATGCTCAGTTCCGCAAACAGCGGTACTGTACTGAAACGTGATATCAAAATAAAGAAAGAAAAGGAACAGTACATCCTTACCGCTGATTACGAAATAGAAGAGGACATCTGCAAAAAGAGTGTCATTGAGTTTTATTCTGAGTGACGTGTTTTGACTCCTCACGCAGTACTTCCTCAACAGCAGGATTGATGTGTCCGGATTTTTTGACGTGCTTGCCGATTATCTCAGATACATCACTTATTGCAATAAAAGCAGAGGAATCAATATTCTTTATTATATCCTTCAGTTCATATATTTCAAAGCGTGTAAGTACGCAGTAGAGGATGACCTTTTTTCCGCTGACAAGTCCCTCACCTTCCATAATGGTGACGGTCCTTCCGAGACGCTCATATATTTTCTGGGATATTTCAAGTGCATCATCGGTGATTATCATTGCTGCCTTTGTCTGTTCAAGACCCGTCTCAACGATATCAAGAACTTTTGACGTGATGAAATACGTCAGCAGGCTGAACATCGACCTGTCCGCACCAAAAAGGAAACCCGCAGATGCAAAAATCACCACGTTGAAGATAAGCACCGTCTGACCTACAGGCAGCTTGAATTTTTTGTTGAGCAGGATAGCTACTGTTTCCGTACCGTCAAGACAGCCTCCGAAGCGTATGACAAGACCTACGCCTACTCCAAGCACAAGACCGCCGAAGGATACCGCAAGAAGCGGTTCTTCCGTTGCGTTTTTGATAGGCTCAAAGACCTCAAGGAATACTGAAAATATCAGCATTGCATATGCGGCTTTTACAATGAACATTTTTCCCATCTTTCTCGCACCGATGAGAAGAAACGGAATATTGAGAACAACTGTCAGGATACTAAGAGGGATCTGCGAAAGGTTGTTGATTATGATGCCTATACCTACAACTCCGCCGTCCATTATTTTGCACGGGACAAGAAATTCCTCTATCGCAAATGCCGCAGTCACCGCACCTAAAAATATACCGAAAAAGTCGATCAGCAGTTTCAGTACTTTCTTTTTTTCCATAGTATTTTTCCTCCTCACTTGTCCCAAAAATCCGGAACATAAGCTTTCTTTGCCGAAGAAAGTTCCTGAACAAACCCGTCAAGACCAAGACCTTCATAAACATCAAGCACCTTGCTGTATTCACGGGGCGTGATGCGGCGGTTTATCTCAGGATGTTCCTCCGCTCTTCCCATCGGGATATACTGTCCCATAAGGCTCACAAGTATCCCGTCTCCGAATTCCTCTTTCAGCAGTTCCAGCACTGCAATGGAATTTTTGGTATTCTGTGGAAGTATCAGGTGACGAACAACAGTACCTTTCTGCATTATGCCTTCATCGTCAATAACAGGCTTTCCGGTCTGGCGCACCATCTCTTTTATTGCAGGAAGCGCATATTCAAGATAGTTCTCCGCAGCGGAATATTTCTTTGAAAGGTCGGGACGGATGTATTTCATGTCCGGAAGGTAGATATCGACTATTCCTTCAAGCCGTCTGATAGTCTCAGCCTTTTCATAGCCGCCGGTATTATAGACCACCGGAATGGACGGCTTGTATTTTGTAAAGCATCTTATGATAGTTTCGATGTAAGGTGTCGGACTGACGAGGTTGATATTGTGGACTCCCTGAGCTTCAAGGGACTTCACTCCTTCGATAAGCTCTTCTTCGGTCATTATCCTGCCGTGATGCTGACGGCTTATCGTATAGTTCTGGCAGAAAACACACGACAAAACACAGCCGGAAAAGAATATCGTTCCGGAACCCATTGTTCCGCTGATACAGGGTTCTTCCCAGAAATGCGGGGCGATACGTGCAATTTTCGGGAGCATACCCATACCGCAGAAGCCCCTGCCCTCTGTTTCATATCTTTCTGCATTGCAGTTTCTCGGACAGAGGGTACAAGTATAACTGTTCATAGAATTTTTCTCCATATTTACAAAAAGCGCTGTACAAGCATACAGCGCTTTTTTAGTATTATTTGCCGTAGTAAGCCTTGAGGTAGATGTCCTTCATCTCAGACATGAGCGGATATCTCGGATTTGCACCGGTACACTGATCGTCAAATGCCTTCTCTGTCATATCGTCAAGAGATGCAAGGAAATCTTCTTCCTTTATGCCGTAATCTGCGATAGTCTTTTTGATTCCGCAGCGCTCTTTGAGTTCCTCGATCTTCTGAATGAAGATCTCAAGAGTCTCGTTGTCGTCCTTGCCGGCAAATCCAAGGAACCTTGCACACTCGCAGTATCTTTCAAGAGTATGCGGATAGGGATACTGTGAGAACGTGCCCATCTTTGTGGGAACGGGGTCGGCATTGTAGCGCATTACGTCGGTAATGAGCAGAGCGTTTGCGACACCGTGAGGAATGTGATGGAAAGCACCAAGCTTGTGCGCCATTGAATGGCAGACACCAAGGAATGCGTTTGCAAATGCCATACCTGCAAGAGTAGAAGCCGTAGCCATTTTTTCTCTTGCGATAGGATCGTTTGCGCCGTTCTCGTATGCAGACGGGAGATAGTCAAATATATTCTTCATAGCCTTGAGTGCAAGGCCGTCTGTATATTCTGTTGCCATGATGGAAACATAAGCTTCAAGAGCATGAACAAGAGCGTCTATGCCTGATGCGCTCGTAAGACCCTTTGGCTGGTTCATCATGTTGTCGGCATCTATGATCGCCATGTTCGGGAGAAGCTCATAATCGGCAAGAGGATATTTGATATTTGTTGTTTCGTCTGTGATAACTGCAAAGGGAGTGACCTCAGAGCCTGTTCCTGAGCTTGTGGGCACAGCAACAAAGTACGCTTTTTCGCCCATCTTCGGGAAAGGATATATCCTCTTTCTGATATCCATAAAGTCCATTGCCATGTTGAGAAAATCTGCTTCGGGATGCTCATACAATACCCACATGATCTTTCCTGCATCCATAGCCGAACCGCCGCCCATTGCTATGATAACATCAGGCTCAAAGAGTGTCATAGCCTTTGCACCCTCTTTTGCGGAAGAGAGGGTCGGGTCAGGCTGAACGTCATAGAAGCAGGTGTGCTGGATGCCGAGCTCATCAAGCTTTGCTTCGATAGGCTTTATATAGCCGTTTTTATAAAGGAAGGAGTCTGTAACGATAA
>DBWG01000024.1 GCA_002308635.1 Ruminococcaceae bacterium UBA1244
CAGACAAAAATGAATTTGAAGTCTGGCAAACATTATAAAACAAAATTCTTAGCCATTCACACGGCTTCGCTGAAGAGCAAAAAGGAAGATGAAGTAAATCATCGCCGCAGGCGATACATCAATTATCAATTATCCATTTTCAATTTTCCATTATTATCAGGCTTCGAAGAAGTTAAGGAATCAGGGTTATGAGGGCGGTTGTTCAGCGGGTAACGCGTGCGAAAGTTACAGTTGATGATAGTATTACCGGGAGCATCGGGCGAGGCTTTATGGTGCTTCTGGGCATAAGCAGAGATGACGGGCGGGCAGAGGCAGAGCTGCTCGCTAAAAAACTTTGCGCACTTCGCATATGCGACGACGAAAACGGCGTGATGAACCTGAGCCTTATTGACAGCTGCAGAGGCGCGGGGGGAGAGGAAAACGAATTGACAGAAGTACCGTCGATGCTCGTTGTCAGCCAGTTCACGTTGTACGCGGACGTGAGGAAGGGCAATAGACCCTCGTATATTGACGCCGCCCCGCCCGAACAGGCGAAGCCGCTTTATGAATATTTTACGGCGCTTTTGCGAAACAGCGGAATACACGTCGAGACCGGGATCTTTCAGGCGGATATGCAGGTGGAGCTGGTCAACGACGGGCCGGTCACGATAATTATTGATACCGACGATCTCAAAAAGCCGCGCAGGCGCGGGGAATGATGCGCACATGCTTGAATTCAAACGGTTTACTAACGGGCTTTTAGGGGCCAATACATATTTAGTCTGGGACAGGGACAGCAGGGAAGCGGCGGTGATTGACGCCGGTAACCCTCCGGAGCCCGCTGAAGTTTTTGCCAAAGAACACGGACTTTCGGTCAAATATATTATATTGACCCACGCTCATTACGATCACGTGCTTTATCTTGAGGATTTTCTTGCGGCATTTCCCGGGGCGGTTTCGGCTATCCATCCGGAGGACGATAAGATCATGGACGATCCGCGCCTTAACTGTTCTATGCTCTTTGGGTCTGAAGAGAAGTTTCCGCACTGCTTCCTGATGCTGGAGGAAGGCGATGAGCTTAAGCTCGGGGAGACGGTTTTAAAGATATTGCATACACCGGGTCATACGGAAGGCGGCATCTGTATATTAGCCGAAGGCATGCTGTTTTCCGGTGATACGCTGTTTTATGACAGTTTCGGGCGGATGGACCTGGGCAGGGGAGACGTTAAGAAGATGGCAAACTCGCTTGGTAGGTTGTTCGAACTGCCCGGCGAAACGGTGGTCTATCCCGGCCACGGGACGAGGACAACTATCGCGCGCGAGAAGCAGGAGAATCCGTTTTTATATATGTATTGATAATTCCAGGGATGCAGTTAGAACGGGTGCGTAGGAGTATAAAAGTTCTGTTTACTTTGAAAAACACCATTTGAATACGTCTGCACCATACACAGCAGCTTCTCCGGTATTTATTTCTTTAAGTGAAGTGCACAAAGCAAACGCTTTATCTCCTACGCCGATGCAGATATGATCAAAGGATGACAGATCCGCGCAACCGTAAAACATCCCTGCCGGAATTTCCGTAAAAGTCTCAGGAAGCGTTACAGTTTTGAGACGGTCGCAATTACACAAAAGGTATTCTCCGACAGACGTGACTGTATCAGGAAGTGTAAATACGGTCAGACTGCAGCAATTCATAAATACTCCGTCTTTTAATTCGGTCAATGACAACGGCATTTTGATATCTGTCAGGGAAGCGCAGTAATTAAATGCATAATTTCCTATAGACGAGATCGATTCCGGAAGGACAATGCCGGTCATGTATGTGTTTCCTTCAAAAGCGCGGTCACCTATTACCGAAAGTGCGGTACCGGTAATCGAGAGATTTCCCTTAATGCCTGCGCCGATAAACAATTTTTCGGGTATCATCTTTATCTGGTCCCCGAACTCTGCTTCAGAAAGAGATAACAGATCATCAAAAATGGGTTCCGGGAAAAAGGCCACGTTACTTTCATATTTTATTTTTTCAAGCCCTGTACAACCGGAGAAAGCGTAGCTGCCAATGGCAGTCAATTCCTTACCTAAATGTATAGATTTAAGTGAACTGCATTTGGAAAACGCCTTTCTTCCTATTGATACTACGGAAGAAAGATCAATACTTTGGAGTGACGTGCATCCTGAAAAAGTATTGTCTTCTATTATTTTAACACCGGGAATACTGATTTTCTCCAGATCTTTCCAGTCTGCGAAGAAACCGGCGCTGACAGCAGTCAGCGTCTCATCAAATGAAATTTCTTTTATTCCATTAAACTGACTGAAACTATTTTTGTACAAAGTTCCGCAGTTTTTAATAACTACTTTTTTTACGCGGCTAAATGATTCGTCTGCTTTTGTATCAAACAGCAAATTCAGATCGAGAAACCCTCTGCCGAATATGATCTCATCAATCGATTCAATGTTTTTTAAGGAACCGTTATATGGTGCGTATGAACCTTCAAAGAAGACAGAGCTGATGCCTCCCGGGATCTTGTCAGGCTCAAACAAAGATTCTCCAAGACTGATAACTTTCGAGCCGTTCAACTCTGAAGGAATCGTAACGGCATTGCTGCTGCCTGTATATTTCAATAATTTAATGCCTGGGAATTTAGGATCTTGTACCTCCTCATATTCCCATTCACTCTCATTAACCGGTTTAAACGTGTGTGCCGGTTCTGCCGTAGGGTTGAAAAATGCTGTTGGCGATTCGGATTCAACTGGATCGAGTTTTGCTGTTTCGTTTTTATCAACAGCGATAAAAGCACATCCGCTCAGGGCTACGGACAAGATCATAACAGATAACATAACGCCGATGATACTGTAAGTGTTTTTTAAGCATTTGTATTTTTGCTTTGAAAGATAAGCGATAATAGCTGCCAAAACAGCAACTATCCCGGCCGGAAGTGCAGAATAAAAAGAACTGCTTTTTACTATATTCTCTCCGCTTGAATTATTGGCGCTTTCGCGATCCTCCATTATCTGACAAATAAGATCAAACCTTGTCGCAAATTGAGTGAAGACCCATTTTCCATTGTAATTCTCATAAATATAGTCAAATGATGTATTAATATGATAATAATCATAAGTCAGATCCATATGGCATACTGCTTTTTTGGAAGTCGATTCGGTCATAGTATATTTTGCTGTTCCGATATTGTATCCTTCCTGGGGACCACTTACAGGATACCAATAAACGGTATCAGTTTCTTCGTCAAAAATAGTTCCTCTGCCAAGCCAGCTGTCTATCAATTCGTCTGTGAAAAACTGCTCCATAAAGGTTCGATATGCTGCAGGTCTTGACAATCCTCCCATCAGCCTGTAGCCTTTACCGTCAACAAAGTAATCATCGGGGCGTGTGTTGAAGAGCTCATTGTTGATAAAAGCGGTAACGGGGGATCTAAGGACGCGTACCTCAGGCTGTATTATAAAAGTGGCGTATATTTCAGCTTCTTTGACTTTTTCGATGAGATCTTCTTCTTTAAAATATGTTTTTGGTTCGGATGCGTGTGTTAAAACTGAGCAGACCATAGAAATAATAAAAATGAATGATATGAACAACTTAAATTTGTTTTTCATTGTTAAAACCTCCGTGGAATGTATTATTCTATATTTCTGATTGCGCAATCAGAATAGATATAGTTTTTTCATTTTTTTCCTCCATATTTGAATCGAGAGAAAACACCCAAAAGGAAACAAGAATATATTTATTCTCTATATATTCTAACTATTTTGTTTAGAACTGTCAAGCAATTTGCCGCTGCCTTCCGCTGTGGACTTCTGACTTCTGACTGGATATGGTGATCTTTGACGGCTTTTATGTATGAGCTCTGGCCGGCCTGTATGTAAGCTCTGGCCGTATGGGCTCTTTTCCTGTTTCCGTGAAAAATGTGTTTTGACTGCGTCCTGTTCCGGACTGTCCCGGGTAGATCACACCCTTACGCC
>DBWG01000081.1 GCA_002308635.1 Ruminococcaceae bacterium UBA1244
CGTGTTTCACTGTATGACGTTACGGGAACATATCAGCTCTATATTGACGATATGCAGCCGGACGGTGCAGGTGCGCTCAACCTTGCCTTTGAACAGCTAAAGAAAAAACTCCTTGCCGAAGGTCTCTTTGACAAAGCTCATAAAAAACCTCTCCCGCAGTTCCCGAAAAGAATAGGCGTTATAACCTCTCCTACGGGTGCGGCAGTTCAGGATATCCTGCGTATACTCCAAAGGAGATATCCTGCCGCTGAGATAATCATGTGTCCGGTATCCGTTCAGGGTGAAAATGCTCCGAAGGAACTGACCGAAGCCGTTCTGCGCTTTGACAAGGCAAAATGCGCCGATGTAATTATCATCGGACGAGGCGGCGGGTCGATAGAAGACCTCTGGGCATTCAATGACGAAGATCTTGCAAGAGCTATATATAAATGCAGTATCCCCGTTGTTTCGGCTGTGGGACATGAAACGGATTTTACTATCTGCGATTTTGTTTCGGATGTCCGTGCTTCAACGCCGTCTGCCGGTGCGGAGCTTGTCTCTCCCGAAATAAGCGACCTCATGTCCTCGTTCATGTATTACAGCAGGACTGTCAGAGAATCAATGAACAGCAGGCTCAGAAAAGAAAATGAACGTCTTTTGCTGCTCAGGAACAGCCGTGTCCTGCGCTCTCCTATGGAGATAATCAACCTCAGAAGAATGAAGCTTGATATCCTCTCCGGAAAGATGAAGTCGTCATTCTCTTCTCAGATAGCAGGTAAAAAACATTCTCTTGTCAGCGCCGCTTCAAGGCTTGACGCTCTCAGCCCGCTGAAAGTGATTTCAAGAGGATATGCCATTGTTTCAAAAAACAATACCGTTATACGCTCCGTGAAGGACGCTGAAACGGATGACAGGATAGATATACTGCTCCATGACGGAAGCCTTGAATGTACCGTCTGCGGCAGAAAGGAGAACCGCAATGAAAAAGAAACCTGATTATGAACAGTCAATGCTCAGGCTTGAAGAAATAGTTGAACTTCTCGAAAGCGGAGAACTTCCGCTTGAAGAATCCATGAAGCTTTTTGAAGAAGGTA
Organism: Ruminococcaceae bacterium UBA1244; assembly: GCA_002308635.1. Taxonomy (GTDB): domain Bacteria; phylum Bacillota; class Clostridia; order Oscillospirales; family Acutalibacteraceae; genus UBA1213. The sequence continues at coordinate 1,074 of DBWG01000081.1, forward strand.
CAAAGCTTTCCGCAGAGTGCTATGAAACTCTCAAAAAAGCCGAACAGAAAATAACCCTTCTCGCTGATATAGAAAAAAAGGAGGACGATGAACAATGAACGGGACTATAAACATCGAAAAGGAACTTCTTTCATTTATCCCCAAGGACGACAAGCTTATAACTACCGTATTGGAATCCATGAAGTACAGCCTTACAGCCGGAGGAAAGCGTGTAAGACCCATGCTTGCTCTTGAATTTGCAGAGCTTTGCAAAGGCAGTCCCGAAGCCGCTGTACCCTTTGCCTGTGCCGTGGAGATGATACACACATATTCGCTCATACATGATGACCTTCCCTGCATGGACGATGACGACCTCAGAAGAGGAAAACCCACCAATCACAAGGTATTCGGTGAAGCCGCCGCTGTTTTAGGCGGTGATGCGCTTCTTACCCTTGCTTTTGAAACGATCCTCTCAGAAAGGGCAGTAAAGCTCAACGGCTTTGAAAAATGCGTAAAAGCCGGACGTCTGCTTGCTCAGTGCGCAGGTGCGGAAGGAATGATCGGCGGTCAGATAATCGACATCGAAAGCGAAAATAAAAGTGTCAGCGCAGACCACCTAAAGATCATGGACAGCAAAAAAACAGGTGAGCTGATAAGAGCCGCCTGTCTTTTGGGATGTATCTCCGCAGGCGCTGACGAAGATCAGATGAAAGCCGCAGAAAAATACGCTTCGTGCATCGGTCTTGCATTTCAGATCGTTGACGATATGCTCGACGTACTCTCGGATGAGGCTACTCTCGGAAAGCCCATCGGGAGTGACAAGGATAACAACAAATCAACCTACGTTTCGCTTTTGGGTATCGACGAGTGCCGCCGCATTGCAAATGAGCTTACAGATCAGGCAATAGAAAGCCTTTCCGCATTTGACGGAGACACATCGGCACTCAAAGAATTTGCTGAAAAGCTCCGTGACAGAAAAAATTAATAATTCCCTGACAGAATAATGCAGGGTATGCATACTTACTATACCCTTTTATATAAAAAAAGAAAAATAAAATATATAATAAAGTATATATCAACCGTGCATACTATGCATTATTCTCAAAAAGAAATATAAATACACTTGCAGAATTTTGCGGGACACCGATTAATTTGGTGTCCCTCTTGAATTATATGGACATTTATTGTATAATTATACAATAAATGATTATGGGGCAGTGTCCCCTTTTGGAACACAGCCTTCACGATAATGTATCAAAAACAATGGAGAATCATTATGATAAATAAAAATGACAGTATTCTCGAAAGGATAAATTCACCCGCTGACCTGAAACTCCTTTCCGATGACGAGCTTAAAAAACTGTCTGATGAAATAAGGAAAAAAATAGTGGATACCGTCTCACAGAACGGCGGTCATCTTGCGTCAAATTTAGGCGTTGTCGAACTGACCATAGCCCTACACAGTGTTTTTAACTGTCCTGAGGACAAGATAGTCTGGGATGTGGGTCATCAAAGCTATGCCCACAAAATACTCACCGGAAGATGTTCGAAAATAAACACCATCCGCAGAGAAAACGGTCTTTCCGGATTCCCGAAAAGAAGCGAAAGCAAATATGACTGCTTCGACACAGGCCACAGCAGTACGTCTATTTCAGCCGCATTCGGCATTGCCTGCGCAGAGTCAGCCAAAAACAGCGATGCCTGTACCGTTGCGGTCATCGGTGACGGCGCTCTCAGCGGCGGTCTTGCTTTTGAAGGTCTGAACAATGCCGGACGCTCCGGAAAGAATCTTATCGTTGTCCTGAACGACAACAAAATGTCCATATCCCAGAATGTCGGATCGATGGCAAGATACCTCTCTCATCTCAGAGTAAAGCCAACCTATCTCCAAGCAAAAACAAAGGTTCACGGCTTTGAAAAAGTGCCTATCATCGGAAAGCCCGTCACCCAGAGCATGAAGGGCATAAAAGACTGGATGAGGGATGATTTCTTCGGACAGAAAAACAATATTTTCAGCCAGCTTGGTTTTGCTTATTACGGTCCCTATGACGGCCATGATATTCAGGAACTGAAAGCAGTTTTCAAGGCAGTAAAACACAAGCACTCGCCCGTACTTATCCATGTCCGCACAAAAAAAGGAAAAGGCTATGAGTATGCCGAAAAGAATCCCAAGGTCTTTCACGGCGTTTCGTCCTTTGACGTTGAAACCGGCGAAACAAAATGCTCCTCTGTCGGGTATTCCGATGTCTTCGGAAAGCTCATGTGCGGACTTGCAGAAAAGGATGAGCGTATCTGCGCAATAACTGCCGCTATGTCCATCGGTACGGGACTGAACCAGTTCTACAAAAAATATAAAGACCGCTTTTATGATGTCGGTATCGCTGAGGAACACGCCGTTACTTTTGCGGCAGGACTTGCGGCAGGCGGTATGCTTCCTGTATTTGCGGTGTATTCCACCTTCCTGCAAAGAAGCTATGACCAGATACTCCATGATGCCGCTCTCCAGAACCTGCATATCGTTCTTGCCGTTGACAGAGCCGGCATAGTCGGAGAGGACGGAGAAACACATCAGGGTATTTATGATACCGCCTTTCTCAATACCATGCCGAATGTTACGATCTATTCGCCGTCATGCTTTGAAGAACTGAAAGTAATGCTCACAAGGGCGCTTTTCGATACGGACGGCGTTGCTGTTGTGCGCTATCCGAGAGGCGGAGAAACGTATATTCCGGATGACTTTGAGGTATCATCCGAGCCGTTTGACATTTACGGCGATATGGACTCCGACATACTCATGGTCACATACGGCCGTGAATTCTCACAGCTTTGTCTTGCAAGAGAAAATCTCATCAAAAAAGGCGTTTCTTCCTGCATACTAAAACTCAATACCATAAAGCCCCTCCCCGAAGAGGCGGCGGCGATCTCGAAAAAATTCAGATATGTATTCTTCTTTGAAGAAGGAGTTAAAAGCGGCGGTATCGGAGAACGCTTTGGTCTTTCTCTTTATCAGTCCGGCTTTGCAGGACGTTTCTCCCTTACTGCACTGGACGGCTTTGTCGCTCAGGCAAAAACAAGTTCTGCTCTCCATAACGCAGGGCTTGATGCCGAAATGACAGAAACAAAAATTCTTAATGACATAAATTCAGGAGGTACAGCCAATGCCGGCAAAAAAACGACTTGACGTTCTTGTATATGAAGCGGGCTTTGCAGAGAGCAGAGAAAAAGCAAAGGCTCTTATTATGTCCGGCATAATATACGTTGACAATCAGAAATCCGACAAGCCCGGAACAACCTATCCCGAAACCGTAAAGCTTGAAATGCGCGGCGCAAAACCAAAATACGTCAGCCGCGGCGGTCTTAAACTCGAAAAGGCTGTTGATTCCTTTTCCCTTGACCTCAGCGGTATGATAACAATGGATATCGGCGCTTCTACAGGCGGGTTCACGGACTGTATGCTCCAGAACGGCGCAGTTAAAGTATATTCCGTTGATGTCGGATACGGTCAGCTTGACTGGAAGCTCAGAAGTGATGAACGTGTCATAAACCTCGAGCGCACCAATGTCCGTTATATCACAAGCGAACAGGTCCCCGATACCATAGACTTTTTCAGCGTTGATGTATGCTTTATCTCGCTGGAGCTTGTTCTGCCTGCCGTAAGACCTCTTCTCAGAGAAAACGGAACGGCAGTCTGCCTTATAAAACCGCAGTTTGAAGCAGGACGGGGCAGTGTCGGCAAAAACGGCGTTGTGCGTGACAAGGCTGTCCACAAGGCCGTTATACATAAAATATATGACTACTGCCTGAACAACGGCTTTGACGTTTTAGGGCTTGACTATTCGCCGATAAAGGGTCCTGAGGGCAATATTGAATATCTTATCTATATCCGCAAGTCCGACCAGCCGGAATCACACGGCAATTTTGATATAGATGCTCTTGTTGAGGAATCCCATTCACAGCTTGACAAATGAAAGATCGGAGTGATCCACTATGAACAAGATCGAAAAAATAGCAGTACTACCGAATCTCACAAAAAAAGGCGCTTATGCCGTCACACTCGATGTAATAAAAAGACTTCACAAGCTCGGTATAGAAATCTTTATGCCGGATGCTAATAAAAAGGATTTTCCGCACGATGATATTGTTTTCATGGATGATACCGATTCACTCTGCGAAGCTTCCGATATGGTACTGACCGTCGGCGGCGACGGTACTATCATCCATGCGGCTTTTCATGCTTCATTCTTCAACAAGCCGCTTTTGGGTATAAATACCGGCCGTCTCGGCTTTGCGGCTGAGCTTGAACCCGATGAGCTTGATATGCTCTGCAGGCTTTCGAGCGGCGATTATACGATAGAAAAACGCATGATGCTCAAAATAAGGCACTCCGGCGAAAAGGGTATCGTTGAGTTCAGGGCTATGAACGACGCTGTAATTTCAAGAGGCTCGCTTTCAAGGCTTATCGACATTGAAGTCTCTCTTGCCGCTGACAAGGGCTATATTTGCAGCTATCGTGCCGACGGACTTATAATCTCTACACCCACAGGTTCAAGCGCATATTCCCTCGCTGCCGGAGGTCCCGTTGTAGAGCCTACAATGAAATGTATACTTATGACTCCCGTATGCTCACATTCGCTTTTTGCAAGACCTGTTGTTTTCAGCCACCATTCCGAACTGTCTGTGACGGCTCTGTGCGATGACGATACGGAGGTGTTCCTTACCATAGACGGCTCACGGACAATTACCGTAAAGCCTACCGACACTATCACTGTCTCAACAGCAGACACAGAAACTGAATTTATCAAACTAAAGGACAGGACATTCTATAAAGTCCTCAACGATAAATTCACCGAGAAAGGCAGACATCCATGAAAACACGCAGACAAGCAAGAATACTTGAACTTATAAAAGAACATGATATCGAAACTCAGTCCGATCTTCTTGAAATGCTGAAAAAGGACGGCTATCACGTCACTCAGGCAACTGTTTCAAGGGATATCAAGGAAATGCGCCTGATAAAGATACTCGGCAGCAGCGGAAGCTACAAATATGCCGCCGAAATGATCTCCAACGAGGAACAGCAGTCACATTCCTATCTGCTTTCAACAGCCGTTATAAGTGTGGAATATTCAAAGAACATCGTTGTTATCAAAACACAGACCGGCATGGCAGGCGCAGTCTGCGCAGCCCTTGACGCAACGGACAGAGCCGGAGTTCTCGGTACTATCGCAGGAGACGATACTATCTTTGTCGCAACAAGGACGGATTCGGTTTCCGTTTCGCTCACAGCCGATCTCAAAAAGCTCATAAGCGAAAAAAATAATTCTTTTATGCCGTGAGGTAAAAATATGCTGACAAATCTTTATATTGAAAATATTGCCGTAATAGAAAAAACAAGCATCGACTTCGGAAAAGGACTGAATGTCCTCACCGGCGAAACAGGCGCAGGAAAGTCCATTATCATTGACTCGATAAACGCCGTACTCGGAAGCAGAACTTCAAGGGAGCTTATCAGAAACGGCTGCGAAAACGCTTTTGTAAGTGCCGAATTTTCCGATCCATGCGAACCTGCCGTAAAACTTCTGGAAGAATACGGCTTTGAACCCGAAGACGGCGTTGTTATACTTCAAAGAGAATTCAATGTTTCAGGAAAGGGAAAATGCCGCATCAACGGCCGTCCCACAACGGCGGCAGCTCTCAAAGCCATTGGAACATATCTTATAAATATCCACGGTCAGCACGAAAGCTATGAACTTATGTCGCCCGAACTGCACATCAACTATATCGACAAGTTAGGCGAACTATCCGGCGAGCTTGAAGCGTACCGTGAGGTATACAAAAAATACAGGTCGCTCAGATCTGAACTCGACAAGGCAAAGCTTGACGAGGCAGAACGTGAAAGAAAAATAGACCTGCTTTCGTATCAGGTCACCGAGCTTGAAAACGCTGATCTTTATGCCGGCGAATACGAGGAACTTATCGAACAGAGGAACATGATCGAAAACAAGGAAAAAATCGCAAATGCCCTCAACGAAGTAAGAGAATTTCTCAACGGCGGAGAGGATTCCGACGGCGCTATACAATCGCTTGAATCCGCCTGCTCTTCCATGAGCGATATAACTGACGTTCTCACGGATGCGGACGGCATTTATCAGCGTCTCCAGAATGCCGCATACGAATTGGAGGACTGTTATAACGAAGTACTTTCCATGTCCGAAGCCGCAGACAGCGAAGTAGAGAATATCGAAGAAATAGAAGACCGCATTGACCTTATCCACAGGCTTGGAAGAAAATACGGAACGACTATCGAAGAAATGCTTGAATTCCTCGAAAAGGCTCGGAAGGAGCTTAAGTTCCTGCAAAAATACGAGGAAAACCGTGAGGCTCTTGCCGAGAACTGCAAAAAGGCTTTTGATGAAGCGTCTTCACTTGCTGAGGAGCTTTCCAAAAAACGCCGGTCTACGGCTGAAAAGTTCTCTGCGGAAGTCAAGAAGGAAATGGCATTTCTTGATATGCCAAACGTAGAGCTTGTTGTACGTCAGGACAAATGCCAGCTCAATTCTGCCGGATGTGACGATATAGAAATACTCATCTCAACGAACCCCGGAGAAGACCCGAAGCCTGTTGCAAAAATAGCGTCAGGCGGTGAGCTTTCGAGAATGATGCTTGCAATCAAAAATGTTCTTGCCGACAAGGACGATATCGACACGCTGATATTTGACGAAGTCGATACAGGCATAAGCGGCAGTGCATCGCAGAAAGTCGGTTTGAAGCTCAAAGAGGTCTCAAAGAACCGTCAGGTACTGTGTGTGACGCATCAGGCGCAGATCGCAGCACTTGCGGACGAACACTTTAAAATTGCCAAGCGGGTCATTGACGGAAAAACCTTTACAGGTGTTACAACACTTGACCACGAAGGCCGCCGTGACGAGCTTGCAAGAATAATCGGCGGTGTCGAGATAACAAAAGCTACTCTTGACTATGCCGAAGAAATGCTGAACCAAAAAATATAAATCAAAAAGGAGAGTTAATTATGGATTGCATTTTCTGTAAGATCATCAGCGGGGATATCCCCTCAAAAAAGGTTTATGAGGACGAGAGCGTTTATGCCTTTTATGACATAAACCCGATGGCTCCGGTTCATGTTCTTATAATCCCTAAACAGCACATTGCTTCCATCAATGAAGTAACTGCCGAAAACAGCTCAGTCATCGCCCACATTTATGAAGTTGCCGCAAAGCTTGCCGCCGAACTCGGCATTGCGGAAAGCGGCTACAGAGTTGTTTCAAACTGCGGTGCAGATGCCGGTCAGACCGTCTTCCACCTGCACTTCCACCTTCTCGGCGGCACCAAACTCAGAGTAGAGATGGCATAAAATCAAGAGTAGGAATCAGAGCGTAGGGAGCATTTTATGCAATTCCCTATAATAGCTTATGGAGGATTATTTATGAAGCGTCCGCTTGCTGTGATCGGAGCTGTTTTTGCAATTGCAGCGGCGGCCGCTGTATTTTTGGGCAGGGAAATGTTCCCGTTATTATTTGCGGTGTGTTTTTTAGCGGCAGGTCTTTCACTCAAAAATAAACGTCTGCGCAGAACTGTCTATGTTCCCGCTGTACTGCTGACCGCTGCGGCGGCTGTGGCTTCGGTGAGCATTTATACTTTGCTGAAAGTAGAACCGTCAGAGGTGTGTCTCGGAAAGACCGCCCGCATAGATGCCGTGCTTTGCGAACTGCCGTATCAGCAGTACGGAAGATATTACTATAAGCTTGACGCAAAAAGTATTGTTACAGAGGACGGAAAAACCGTAAATGACGTTAAAATGATAGTTTCATCGGCGGAAGACCTGAAACTCGAACCCTACGACAAAATTGAAGCAGACATTGATTTCTTCAAAAGTGCGCTGCTTTCATCCGTCACAAAGGGTGTGATGCTCAGAGGAACTGTCAGCACCGAAAAAACTGTCATCGTTACAAAGACTTCCGACAAACCGCCGTATTATTATGCGCTCATGGCAAGAAAGGGTATTTCTCAGAAAATATCCGATCTTCTTCCGGAAAAGGAATCCGCATTTGTAACGGCTTTTATCACAGGCGATAAGTCATCCGTGCCGGAGGACGTGCGTTCCGATCTCAGAAAGTCAGGACTTCCCCATATAATCGTTGTTTCCGGACTGCACATTTCGGTACTTTCGAGAATAATGTTCCTGTTTTTTATGCTTGTGTCCGGAAAAAACGTCCGAGCCTCTTCCGGTATGTGCATAGCCGTTGTGGTGATGTATATGGCGGTCGCAGGGTTCTCGCCTTCTGTACTCAGGGCAGGTATCATGCAAATAATTATGCTCAGCGGTATGATCTTTTGGAGAAAGGCTGACCCGATCAATTCTCTTGGCTTTGCCGTTTTGCTGATAACCGTCTGTGACCCCTATGCCGCTGCGGATATCAGTCTGATACTTTCCGCTTCGGCTACCTTCGGTATACTCGCCGTTGCTCCTGAAATCGAAAAACGTATAAAGGAAATATCACATCCCTTGAATATTTCACGTATGCCGAAGTTCAGACGTTATTTTGAGCCTGCTGCCGGTGTGTTCATCTCCGTTTTTTCGGTATCGTTTTCCGCTTATCTGATGACTCTTCCGGCAATAATTCTCTATTTCAAAGAGGTCCCGACTTATTCCGTTATTACAAACATCCTCATTGCCTATGTAATACCGCTTATGATACTTGCGGTAGTACTCATGCTTGTGCTTTCGTTTTTGCCGTGGCTTGCTGTCCCGTTTGCGTTTGTCACAAGATATCTTGCAGATTTTATTATTGCTGTTGCGGGACGGGTATCATCCATCCCGTTTTCGGTGATAAACGTTTCACAGGATTTTGTACCTTTCTGGCTTGCTGCGGTAATTCTCTTAGCCGTTATACTTTTGCTGCTGAGAAGGAAAAGATACCGTGTGAGGATATTTGCAATAACGGCTGTACTCACTTTCGTTACTGGCTCTGTAGTTTCGGAGCTTGCCGACAGGGATATCATCCGGATAGCCGTGCTTGATTCGGGAGACGGATTGTCGGTCGTTATTACAGAAAACAATAATTCCATTGTGCTTTGCTGCGGCGGAGAATACGGAGTATCCGACCCTGTTTCCGGACAGCTTGACAGCACAATGACGGAGCAGGTACAGCTTCTTCTGCTGACCGGCAGCAGCCATAAAACCTCACTCTATGCTTCTCATATCCTGAGAGACTACACTGTAATGACCGCAGCAGTATACGACAGCGATATGTACTCGGATGAAGTACGGTCACTTCTTGACAATGCGGAAAACCGTATCGAATACGGCATCAGACAGGGAAATATAAACGAATTCCGCATCGGAGACAAAACCGTAAAAAGCCTCGTAACATGGACCAACCGCTGTATATACCTTGATCTTCACGGATACAGCGCTCTTATCTGCTCCGACAAGACCAACTGCGAATACATACCGGAAAGCTGGCGCAGTGCCGATCTGCTTATCGTAAATGGTATGCCCAGAAATACCTATCTGCTGAAATACAAGACTCTCATAGTCTCGGACAGCAATGAAAACAAAGACAAATACAAAAAGCTTTCAAAATACCAAAGTACCATGAATACATACGACGGCGGAAATATCGTTATCCGCCTTAAAAACAACAATGAATTTGAAACAAGGAGGGAAAGCAGTTGGCTAAGCTGACAGAACAGGAGCTTAAAAAGGAATTGTCATCAGGACAGCTTGCACCCGTTTATCTGATATACGGAGAGGAAAAATATCTCGTCAAAAAATATACCGAAAAGCTCGTTGAAAAGGCTGCCGGAAAGGAACCGTCCGGATTTGATTTTACACGCCTTGACCAGTCCTCAGATTTAGAGGAAATTTTTTCGGCGTGTGAACAGCTCCCGATAATGATGCCCAAAAAATGCGTACTCGTTACTGACTATAATATTGATTCTCTGCCGGACAGCGACCTGAAATTGCTGATAAGCTGGTGCGCAGACCCCTCACCTGCTACTGTACTGATATTCTCAATGCCAACACTCACGCAGGACAGCAAAAAAAGTACCGACAAAAAAGCCGGCAAGCTGCAGAAATTCGCTTCGGCTGTTGAAAAATACGGTTCTGTTATTGAACTGCAGAAGCTTGGCGACAATGCCCTTGAAAAACAGCTTATTGGCTGGGCAGTAAAGGAAGGCTGTACCCTGAGCCAGCGCAATGCTTCAAGGATAATATCCCTCTGCGGAACGGATATGACCTTCCTCAGAAATGAAATTGACAAGCTCTGCGCTTATGCCAACGGCGGAGAGATAACCGAAGATATCATTCAGCTCCTTGCTGTCAAAAATACTGAGGTGAGGATATTCTCACTGTCCGACTGCATTTCAAACAATGATTACAACGGCGCTTATAAACATCTCTACGGTCTTTTTGAACAGAACGAAAAGCCGGAGGTCATCCTCTCGGTACTGAGTTCCGTCTATATTGATATGTACCGTGCAAGAGTCGCCGCAGAAAGCGGAAAAACTATCCGTGAAGCCGCCGCAGACTTCAATTACGGCAGAAGAGAATTTCTTCTGAAAAACGCCTCGTCAAAGGCATCAAGATATTCCACAAAGGCTCTGAGGGATATCCTCGATATCATACTACAGGCTGACATCAAAATCAAAAGTACACCGGCAGACAAACAGACAGTTCTTGAAACTCTTATTGCCGGACTGCTTTTGGAATCACGATAAAACGGGGTGTTGTTTTGATAAAGGTCAAAGAAGCTATTATCGTTGAAGGAAAATATGACAAAATAAAGCTTTCGGGTTTTATTGACGGACTGATAATCACAACTGACGGGTTCGGAGTCTTCAAGGACAAAGAAAAGCTTCGTCTGATACGCAGGCTCGCCGATGAAAGAGGACTTCTCATCCTTACCGACAGCGACGGCGCAGGCTTTGTGATACGCAATTTTTTAAAGGGAACAGTCCCGCAGAACAAACTCAAACACGCCTATATACCGGATATTTTCGGAAAGGAACGCCGAAAGGATGCTCCGTCAAAGGAAGGCAAGTTAGGAGTTGAGGGTATTTCCGAAGAGATACTCGTTCAGGCAATATCACGTTCCGGAGCCTGCTGTGAACAGTGTGAGGGCAAAGCTGTCAATGCCGGCGATATCACAAAAACGGACTTTTTTGAATGTGGCCTTACCGGCGGAACTGACTCCGCCGAAAAACGTGACAGGCTCAAAAAAACTCTCGGTCTTCCGCAGAAGCTTACGACAAATTCCATGATAGACGTACTCAACTGCATTATGACGAGAGATGAATTCTATGAAACAATGAACACCTTGAACTAAAGGAGTGGTCTGATGATAAAAGTAACTCTCGCCGGAACAGGCGGAACAATACCTCAGAAAAACCGCTGGCTGTCATCCTGTATGCTGACGGTCAACGGACGCTCCGTGCTTATCGACTGCGGCGAAGGCACTCAGATAGCTCTTAAAATTGGCGGATGCAAGTGCAGACCCATCGAAACCATCTGTATCACCCACTTCCATGCGGATCATATCTCCGGACTGCCCGGACTTCTTCTGACAATGAGCAACGACGGCAGAACAGAACCCGTCACTATCTTCGGGCCGAGAGGACTTTCACATATTGTGCGCTGTCTTTGCGTTATCGCTCCTGCGCTTACGTTTGATGTGAGATGCGTTGAATATTCCGATCAGAACAGGAATTTCAGTGCCGCAGGTATGGAAGTAACGCCGTTCCCTGTCAGGCATGGAGTGCCCTGTCTCGGCTACAGCTTCGTGCTGAAAAGAGGAGGACTTTTCCTGCCCGAAAAAGCAAAAGAGAACAATGTTCCCATGAAGCTGTGGAGCCGTCTCCAAAAAGGCGAACAGGTAGAATTTGAAGGAAAGCTCTATACTCCCGACATGGTTCTCGGCGAAGAGCGCAAGGGACTGAAGGTCACCTATACAACTGACACGAGACCGGCTGAAAGCATCACAAAAAATGCTCAGGACAGCGATCTCTTTATCTGTGAAGGTATGTTCGGCGATCCGGAAAAGCTCCCAAGAGCAAAGGAATCCTGCCACATGATGTTCTCCGAAGCCGCCGCCATTGCATCAAAAGCCAACGTCAAAAAAATGTGGCTCACTCATTACAGTCCATCACTTGAATACCCTGAGGAATTCCTCTCTTATGCGTCCGACATCTTCCCGTATACCGAATGCGGCACTGACGGAAAGACAGAGGAACTTGTCTGGTAAAAATAAGCACAAAAATGCTCAGGCACTATAGCCTGAGCGTTTTTTATTCAATAAAAGTTGAAATTTTAGAGTCCGATAAAGTTGGAACGTTGGATAAGCAGCCAAAGCGACACGTAAGGATCGTGATGCAGACGGTTCACAAGAAAGTATTTGCGCTGTAAAGTCGACACCGGAGGCACTCCGGTTATTTGGACATGAGTTTCCAGCGTATTATTTTTTTCCTCAGTTCGGGAGATGTTCTGAGCGAGATTTTAAGAAGCTTATTATATCCCTTCTGCTTCATGGTCTTTTTTATTGCGGATGCCGAAAAGCCCTCTTTACGGAGTATATCGGCAACGCCCATAACAACGGAAGGTATCTTCTGATATTCAAACAGCTCTATGAGCGTTTTGTTGTCACGGCGCTTGAGCCTGATGCTGTCAAATACCTTGCATATTGCGTCAATGCGCTGATAGCAGTTGATGTTCTCCGTAATGGTATCTATCACAGCATTCTGCTCCGTATCACGCCTGAGCGGTATTTCCGAACAGGCGATATAGGGATCATACATAAGAACGTTATAGATAAAGGCTTCAACATAGCCGAAGCTGAATTCCTCAAAGAATCTTATGTGATGATCCAGAAGGAAGTCACGTTTCAGCATCGCTGCGGAAAAATCAAAGCTTACTTTTGAATATATCAGTGCCGCAGTGAGAAGCATCGAGTCTATCCTCTCCGAAGAGACATCCTTAACGTCTATCGGTGCCCTGAGCTTTGCGGCGGACTGCTTTGACGGAACGGCAAAGACTACATCCGCATTCGTATCCGCTGCGGTTTTGAGATATGCAGGGATATAGTTCTTATACAGCCCTCCGGAATAGACAAAGGTGATGTATCTGCCGTCAGACTTGAATATTCCCGTATTAAGAGCCGATGTCACACTGCTGCCGCCGCTCTGGATGACGCAGCCACGAAGATCATTTTTTTTGATCTCTTCCAACGCCGCAATAACTGTATTGTCAGACGAGTTCATATCTATGACTATGATCTCAACCTCTGTGTCCCTCAGCTCTTCCGCAATATTCTGTATTATATTTTTTATAGTAGTCTGATTATTCTTTGAAGGAATTATAATCGACAGATCAACATTTCCCATAACGTTCCCTCTTCAAGGTTTTTAGACAATTATATCACAAAATTAACAAAAATGCCAAAATATGATAACAAAATTTACCGACAAGTTCAAGGGGCTTTTTTGTACATAACGTACAATCAGATCCCGATCCTTTCCTTGATAAGCTCAGCCGTTTCATTTGCGAGCCTTGTGATAAGCTTTTTGTCAAGACCTTCGAGCATTACTCTGACGAGAGGCTCTGTGCCTGACAGACGGACGAGTATCCTTCCGTCCTCGCCAAGCTGTCTTTTGACATCTTCGATCTTGTTTTTGATATCCTGATTCGTATAGAAATGCAGCTTGCCTTCATTTGTGACCTTTACGTTGATAAGCACCTGCGGATAGCGTGTCATAAGCGTTGCCATGCTTGAAAGCAGTGCCTGTCTGCGGTTAACAAGGCTGAGAAGCTGAGCGGCAGTAAGCTGACCGTCGCCGGTGGTGGAATAGTCAAGGAAAATAACATGACCGGACTGTTCTCCGCCGAAGTTGTAGCCTTCTCTGAGCATAGCTTCAAGCACATATCTGTCGCCGACATCCGTGCTGACAAAATGCAGTCCGTTATCGCTGCAGAAACGGCTGAATCCCATATTTGACATAACTGTGCCGACTGCGGTATTTTTGCTGAGCTTCTTTCTTGAAGCTAAATCGAGTGCGCATATAGCCATGATAAAATCGCCGTCAATAACATTGCCCTTTTCATCCACCGCAAGACATCTGTCTGCATCGCCGTCAAACGCCACGCCTGCCTGCAGTGAGTTTTCAACAACGAACTTCTGGAGGTTCTCGAGATGGGTAGAACCGCAGTTATCGTTGATATTAATACCGTCCGGCTTGTCTGAAAGCATAAAGCACTCTGCACCAAGTCTTGTAAAGAGCTGTTCGGCTGTTGATGATGCTGAGCCGTTTGAACAGTCGATGCCGATTCTCATTCCGTCAAGGCGGTAAGGAACGGTGCTTATGATATGGTTGATATAGTCCTCTTTTGCATTTTCGGCACGAGTAACACGTCCAAGATCACTGCCTACCGGAGTATCGAACGGTTTTGCCTTATCGAGTACGATGGATTCGATCTCTGCTTCGAGTGCGTCCGGAAGCTTGAAGCCGTCTCTTGAAAACACCTTTATTCCGTTATACTCAAACGGATTGTGAGAAGCCGAGATCATTATTCCGGCATCAGCCTTATAGAGCCTGATAAGATATGCAACAGCGGGGGTCGGCACTGCGCCCAAAAGCACAACATCCGCTCCGATGGAACAAAGTCCGGCTACCAAAGCTCCTTCAAGCATATAAGATGAAAGTCTGGTATCCTTTCCGATCAGTACCTTCGGACGTGTGCCGTCACAGTTTTCTGTAAGTACCATTGCCGCCGCTCTGCCGATGTTCATTGCAAGCTCACAGGTAAGTTCCTTGTTTGCAATGCCTCTTGCACCGTCTGTTCCGAATAATCTTCCCATTATCATTCCTCCTTAATTATATTCAGTGTGGAGTCTGGAGTGTGGAGTTAATGCTTTATCAGAAAGACAATTCCATTTTCCACTTTCCATTTTCAATTTTCCACTTTAACCCTTATGCTTCATGCCGCACAAAAATGCAGTTCCTGCGGCGTTGTCAGCAGAAAACTCCGGCTGTGCGAAATGAGCGTTGAATTTCTTTTCAAGACGCTCCCTGATGAGCATATCGGACATTACTCCTCCGGCAAAAAGTACGGGAATATCTCCGTATTTTTCAAGAAGAGCATCACACATTTTTTCAAGTGTCAGTTCCACGCACGAAAGGCACAGCGCCGCTGTTTCTTCCTTTGATGCGCCCGATTCAAATGCCCTGCGGCAGATATTCTCTATTCCCGACAAACAGCAATCACAGCCTTTAAGGGTTGCCTTCGGCTTTATCCTCGAAGTGTTTTTTGATGCCAATTTTTCAAGCTCCATGCCGCACGGAAATCCTAACCCAAGCATAACGCCTATCCTGTCGATAAGCTGTCCGGCATTAAGGTCAAGCGTTTTTGCGGCGATATCCTCACGGATGATATTTTCATCATCCGGAGAAACTATCACAGCTTCTGTTGTTCCGCCGGAAACGTGGAATGCAAGGAATTTTTCTCCAAGCAACTCAGTACAGCCCGCCGAAAAAACAGCCGCAGCGATATGGCCGCTCTGGTGAGAAAAGGTATAAAGCGGTACTTTCATAGCTGCCGCAAGACTTCTTGCCGTACCGTGACCTACTGTAAAGCACGGCATATATGAGCCTTCTGCGTCACGGGGACGTGAAGACACGCCTATGGCTGATATTTTCCCGTCAAAACCGCAAAGCAGCTCTTCGATAATATCGGGGAGCTGTCTTGTGTGGTGGAACACGGCATCGCTCTGGCGGAGTCCGCACTCGCCGTTTTTTACGGGCAGGAGCTTCTTCTTATGTACGATACCTGTTTCGGGACTATAAAGCGCTGCTGAGGTAGTATAATTACTTGTGTCTATTCCGAGAAAAAACGGCATTATTTGTCACCGCTTTTCCTGATGCTCTTTTCTGCGGCTCCGAGTACACCGTTTATGAATGAGCTGTCCTCAACCGTTGCATAATTTTTTGCAAGCTCGACCGCTTCATTTATGGAAACACTCGCCGGAACGCTGTCAACATAGAGCATCTCAAAAACCGCTATCCTCATTATCGTGAGAGAAAGCTTTGCTATCCTGTTTTTCTTCCAGCCTTTCAGATTTTTCTCAATAACGCCGTCGATCTCGTCAAGATGCTCCTCAACGCCCTTGACTATCATTTTTGCATAATCGCTGATCTCGGTATCACGGGCATTGAGTGCATCTTCAAAGGCTTCTTCGGCACTGTCGTCACGGAACATTCTCTCGAATACAAAATTCAGTGCCTGCTGTCTTTCCTCTCGTCTGCTGATAGGTTTTTTATCTTTGTTATCAGAATTTGCCATATCATCATTCTCCGTTCTGAATTATTTGAGAATTGCCTTGTGGAAGACCTTCTTGCCCTTCTTTATTACAACAAAGCCCTTTTCAAATGCGGACCTGTCTATCTCGGCTTTGAAGTCAGTAAGCTTTTCATCGTCTACTGAGATACCGCCCTGCTGGATAAGTCTTCTTGCCTCTGCCTTTGACGGAGCAAGCTTTGTTGCTGAAAGCAGGTCAATAAGAGATATCTTTCCGTCAGTGAACATACTGCCGTCAAGCTCTGTTGAGGGCATATTGTCTGTATCGGATTTGCTTGAGAAAAGCGCTCTTGCACCTTCAAGGGCTTTCTGAGCCTCTTCCTCGCCGTGTACGAGCTTTGTAAGTTCAAAAGCAAGAAGTTCCTTCGCCTTGTTGAGTTCACTGCCCTCTAACTTTTCAAGCTCCCTGATCTCCTCCATCGGAACAAATGTGAGCATTTTCAGACACTTGATAACGTCACTGTCGGCAACGTTTCTCCAGTACTGGAAGAAATC
>DBWG01000112.1 GCA_002308635.1 Ruminococcaceae bacterium UBA1244
ATAATCACCCGTGAACATTTCAGGGACAGCCTTGAGATAAAGGTCGAGCTTGACAACGCAGAGCTTCTTGAAAACTATCAGCGTCTGAGCGACCTGAAAAAGCACATCGAGCAGAAAATGCAGTCCATTCTCGGTCTGAGAACAAAGGTTACACTTGTTGCTCCCAAGACTATCGAGCGTTTCCAGGGCAAAGCAAAGCGCATAGTTGATATGCGCAACATGAACAACGACTGATCGGCGGAGTGCCTGCGCTGTGAACTTTACAGCGCAGAAACCTTTTTCGGTGCGTCCGGACTTTGGCTGAAAACTCCCCTTGTACATTAATTTTCCATTTTCCATTTTCAATTTTCAATTATAATAAAAGGTGGTATGAAAATGAAAGAACTGATGATCGGCAATGCCGCCCTCGCAAGAGGTATCTATGAGGCAGGCTGCGCCGTAATTTCAAGCTATCCCGGTACTCCCAGCACCGAGATAACAGAAGAATTCGCAAAATTCAGCGATGCCTACTGCGAATGGGCACCTAACGAAAAGGTGGCTATGGAAGCCGCTTTCGGTGCATCGCTCAGAGGCAAGCGTTCAGCCTGCTGTATGAAGCACGTAGGTCTTAACGTAGCCGCTGACCCTCTGTTTACAATGTCTTATACCGGCGTAAATGCAGGTATGATAATCTGCGTTGCTGATGACCCCGGTATGCACTCGTCTCAGAATGAGCAGGATTCCCGTCACTATGCCATAGCCGCAAAAGTCCCGATGCTCGAACCTGCCGACTCTCAGGAAGCTCTTGACTTCGCAAAGATCGCTTATGAAATTTCCGAGCAGTTCGACACTCCCGTATTTATCAAAATGTGTACCCGTGTCGCTCACTCCCAGAGCATCGTTGAAAAAGGTGAAAGAGTCGAAGTTACAAAGGAATATGTAAAGAATCCCAAAAAGTATATCATGGCTCCCGCAAACGCTATTGCACGTCACCCATTCGTTGAGGAAAGAACCCGCAAGCTCGTTGAATACGCTGAGACATCTCCCCTTAACAGAATCGAAGACGGCGACGGAACCTATGATTTCGGTATCATCACTTCCTCTACTTCCTATCAGTATGTAAAAGAGGTTTTCGGAGACAAAGTTTCCGTTCTTAAACTCGGCATGATAAACCCCATGCCCGAAAAGCTCATCAAGGACTTCGCCGCAAAGGCAGGAAAGGTCTATGTCATCGAGGAGCTTGACCCGATAATCGAAACTCACTGCAAGATGCTCGGCGTTGACGTTGCCGGCAAGGAAAAGTTCTCTCTCCTTGGCGAGTTCTCACAGAAGACCATCGCAAGAGCTTTCGGTATCGCAGACAAGGAAAATGTCTGTCTCGAAACAAACATTCCCGTAAGACCGCCGATGATGTGTTCAGGCTGTCCGCACAGAGGTATGTACTATGTTCTCGCAAAGAACAAGATAACCGTCCTCGGCGATATCGGCTGTTATACTCTCGGTTCAATGCCCCCGCTCAATGCTCTTGACATGACTCTCTGCATGGGTGCTTCCGTTTCGGGACTTCACGGCTACAACAAGGCAGGCGGTGAGGAGACCGAAAACAAGACCGTCTGCGTTATCGGCGATTCAACATTCATGCACTCGGGCGTTACAGGCCTTATAAATATCGCTTACAACCAGAGCAATTCTACCGTTATCATCCTCGATAACTCCATCACAGGCATGACAGGCCATCAGCAGAACCCCACAACAGGCTACAACATCAAGGGCGATCCCGCAGGAAAAGTCGATCTCGAAAGCCTTTGCCATTCTGTCGGCATCAACTCCGTGAGAGTAGTTGATCCTTATAACCTTGAAGAATGTGAAAGAGTCGTTAAAGAAGAGCTTGCAAAGAACGAGCCTTCCGTTATTATTTCCCGCAGACCCTGCGTTCTTCTTAAATACGTCAAGCCGAAAAAGCCCCTTCATATCAATCCCGATAAGTGCAGAGGCTGTAAGCGCTGCATGAAGTTCGGCTGTCCGTCAATTTCCTTCCGTGACAAACACGCAGTTATCGACAATACACTCTGCATCGGCTGCGGAGTATGCGCAAGTCTCTGTCCCTTTGACGCATTTGAAAGTGAGGGTGAATAAGCATGGCAACAAAAAATATTATGATAGTCGGAGTCGGCGGTCAGGGTTCTCTCCTTGCTTCAAAACTTCTTGGCAGACTGCTCGTTGACGAAGGCTTCGACGTTAAAGTAAGCGAAGTCCACGGCATGAGCCAGAGAGGCGGTTCCGTTGTAACTTATGTAAGATTCGGCGAAAAGGTCTACTCCCCCATCATCGACGAGGGCGAGGCTGATTTCATCGTCAGCTTTGAGAAGCTTGAAGCCGCAAGATATATCCGTGACCTCAAAAAGGGCGGTACTGTTATCGTAAACACCCAGCAGATAGACCCCATGCCCGTTATTATCGGCAATGAGACCTATCCTGAGAATATCCTTGACGAGATGACAGCAAAGGGCGTTAACGTTGACGCTATCGACGCTCTTTCTCTTGCATCAGAGGCAGGCTCAGCAAAGGCTTGTAATATAGTACTCATGGGCAGACTTGCTAAATATTTTGACATCCCCTACGAGAAATGGGAATCAGCTATCGAAAAGTGCGTTAAGCCGAATTTTGTTGAGATCAACAAAAAGGCTTTCAGTCTCGGCTATAACAAATAAAAGGAAACATTAAAGGAAAGAGTGATCATCATGGAAAAAAAGTATTTCCAGCCCTATTACGAAACCATGCCCCGCAACCTGATAACAAAACTTCAGGACGAGAAGCTTGTCAAGCAGGTAAAATACGTTTATGAAAACGTAAAGTACTACCGTGATCTCATGGATGAAAAAGGCGTAAAGCCTGAGGACATCAAGGGCATCAAGGATCTCCACAAGCTCCCGTTCCTCAAAAAAGACGATCTCCGTGAAGCCTATCCCTACGGACTTTTGGGAACAGACATAAAAAACTGTGTCCGCATCCAGTCAACCTCCGGAACAACCGGAAAAAGAGTCGTTGCGTTCTACACTCAGAACGATGTTGATATGTGGGAAGACTGTACAGCCCGTGCTATCGTTGCGGCAGGCGGCACTGAAGATGATGTTTGTCAGGTATGCTACGGCTACGGATTGTTTACCGGCGGTTCGGGACTTCACGGCGGCTCTCATAAGGTCGGCTGTCTCACTCTCCCGATGTCCAGCGGCAACACCGAACGCCAGATCACGTTCATGCGCGACCTCGGCAGTACCATTCTCTGCTGCACCCCGTCCTATGCCGCCTACATCGGCGAGACCCTCAAAGAAATGGGGCTCACCCCCGACGATATCCAACTGAAAGCGGGATGCTTCGGCGCGGAACCCTGGACGGAAGCCATGCGCAAAGAGATCGAGGCGTCCCTCGGCATCAAAGCCTACGACATCTACGG
>DBWG01000090.1:0-686 GCA_002308635.1 Ruminococcaceae bacterium UBA1244
TTGGAGGTGGATTGGTTGGCGGTTACCTTTTAGCCTGGCGTGTTACAATTACATAAAGATTAACAGCGTTTGCTAAAAAATGATAATTAGTAGAATCCGTTCAAAGGTTTGTGTTACCGCTCCCTTTATTTGTCATCCAGAAGTGAACGTATCTTGTCATGCAGGGAATCGTTCTGTCAAGGTGCAGACACTCTATTTTGTCAAGATGATCACTCGATTTGTCAGGGCAGAATGCTCCTGAGAAAACAACAGCGATAAACCAAAAACAAAACGGTATCTTCCCGACCTTGTGTCCGGGAGGATACCGTCTTTTAATTTATTCGGAAATATGATATAATGGTTAATAACCATATTTCAGAAAGGAAAAACGATAGCCGTTTTGCTTATATGATCCGCGGTCATAACTCGGCTATCGTCTACACTATGTTTATTGTATCGAGTTTTTCCGCATTTGTCAAAAACGATATTCATTATATTTTCGGTAAAGAAGAAGCAGTTTGCCCCGAGTGCGGTAATCATATGAGATTTAACGGCAGATGCAGACGTTTTGTTTTCCGTGAAAATAGCCGAAAGCGTGAAAAATACTCTATGAGAGTTTTTTACTGTTCTAAGTGTTATCACTATCATCGTGAACTCCCGGATTTTGTTGTCCCGTACAAGCATTTAAGCGCCAAAATCTACGCTGC
>DBWG01000090.1:864-1373 GCA_002308635.1 Ruminococcaceae bacterium UBA1244
ATTGTCAGGGTCTTTTGTGCTATGA
Source organism: Ruminococcaceae bacterium UBA1244 (assembly GCA_002308635.1). Classification (GTDB taxonomy): domain Bacteria; phylum Bacillota; class Clostridia; order Oscillospirales; family Acutalibacteraceae; genus UBA1213. Next base: position 890 of record DBWG01000090.1, read on the forward strand.
TAAAGGTATCATAAAAAAGGAGGTGCCTTTTATGGGCATGAAAGACAAGAAACTGGCAAGGGAGATAGCTGAACAGCGCATGATCATGATCGCGCCGCTGCTCGGTCTTCCTTTGCTGTCCGAAATCTACTACGAGAAACGTCGTGAGATCTCCGAAAACTTTGAATTATCCACCCGCACGATCCAGCGCTATGTTGACGCTTACAACGAGTCAGGCATCGACGGACTTGAACCGAAAGGCAGAGTCCCTGAACAGAACCCGGTCATTTCCAAAGAGATACTCGAAGAAGCTATTCGCCTGCGACGTGAAATGCCGTCTCGCAGTGTACCGACCATCATTAAGATACTTGAGCTTGAAGGAAAGGTCGAACCCGATGTGCTGAAGCGTTCCACATTGCAGAAAGCCCTTGCGAAGATGGGATATTCGTCGGCTATGATGAAGGTGTATCAGGACAACGGCTATGCATCGCAGCGTTTTGCGAGA
>DBWG01000090.1:1565-2918 GCA_002308635.1 Ruminococcaceae bacterium UBA1244
CACTGGATGAAGCGTGCCTGCGGACTGCTCGGTATCCGTCTGCTGTACGCTAAGCCGCGAAATCCGCAGGGTAAGGGCAAGCAGGAACGCTTCAATCTTACGGTAGATTCGTTTATAGATGAGGTCGGACTGAATCCCCCCGAAAGTATTGAAGAGCTCAATAAACTGTTTAATGCCTGGCTTTCTGAATGCTACCAGAACAAGGTACACAGCGCATTAGGGGTTACTCCGGAGACTGCGTTCAAGAGTGATTCTATGCCGCTGAATTATCCCGATGAAGCGATACTCGCAAGCGCATTTCTTCATTGTGAGACCCGAAAGGTGAATAAGTCCGGCTGCATCAGCTTTATGGGCAAGGACTATGATGTTGGCATACTGTACGCAGGTCAGACGGTCGATGTGGTATATGATCCTCAAAACATCGCTAAGGTACGTATTGAGCCTAAGAGTCACGAGCCATTCTATGCCGAGCCTGCAAAGATCGGCACCCATGTTGCAAAGAAACCTACTCGTGCAGAGATCGAACGTATACCGACGGATTCTTCAAGACTGCTTGATGCTGTCAGAAAGACTGCCGACGAAAGGGAACGCAGAGCAGTCATCTCGTATTCAATAGCAATGGGAGGTGATGAAGATGTATGAGATGTTCTATGAAATGAAGCACACACCGTTCACACGAAGCATACCTACAGATATGCTTTGCAAAACTCATCAGAATGCCGAGATACTTGACAGACTTGAATACACTGCCATGCATCAGCTGTTTACTCTTCTTGTAGGAGAACCCGGCACAGGTAAGACCAGTGCTCTGCGTCATCTTAAGGACAAGCTGCCAGAGGATAAATACATGGTGATATATATTTCCGATTCAAGGCTGAAACCGCGCAGTTTTTACTACTACACTCTTGGTATGTTCGGTTGCAAGGCTTCTATACACACCAGCATAAGCCGCCAGGAACTGATCTCGCAGACAGAGATAATGCGGAGCATACATAACAGAAAAGTCGTTGTGATCATTGACGAGGCACATCTTTTGGGCAAAGAGATGCTGGAGGAAGCACGTTTCCTGCTCAACTACCGTATGGATTCAGAAAACCCTGTTTCACTGATCCTTTCGGGGCAGACCGAACTTTGGGACAAACTGAAGCTTTCAGCATACCGTGCTATACTCGGCAGAGTAGATATTGAGTGCTTTCTGACGCCTATGGATTTTTCGGATACAAAGAAATATATCGAATCTCAGCTGAAATATTCCGGACACACCGCCCAGATATTTACTGAGGATGCTATGCGATCTATCTTTGAATTTTCCGGTGGGAACCCTCGTGCCATCAACCGCGCCTGTACCCAATC
>DBWG01000090.1:2996-4492 GCA_002308635.1 Ruminococcaceae bacterium UBA1244
AAGTTAATGACAGAAGAACTGCTGCATGATGCTGTACTGATCTGGCTGCTGCGCCGACTGGATCTTTCAAAAGCAAGGCGAGAGGTATTTGAGTATTTTCAAATGCTCACCGAGCAGGATGATGGAAAAAAAATAAGCCGATTTGATCTCACTATGGAGATCCTTGATATTCTTGATCGACATGAACTGCACAACAATGACGGCTATATCTGCTCGTCATGCCCTTATGAACCTTTTCCATTCTGAACCAAGTTTTTTTGCAGGGAGAATCTGTTTCTTATGCATTAAAAAAGAAAATGCAGGACTTGAATAATTCTTTCTCCCGGCTGCTACAACAAATACGCCCACACCGTAATAAACGATGTGGGCATATTCATTAGAAATAACAGGTGAATTTATTATAATAATTTTTTACCTTTGACGTGAGCTGCGATCATGATGATGTCGGTTACATCGATTATGCTGTCACCGTTAACATCAGCGGCTCTTGCTGCGGTTTTATCAAGTAATTTTTTACCCTTAACATGAGCTGCTACCTTAACTATGTCGGTAGTATTTATTTTGCCGTCAAAGTTTACGTCACCCTTGATAACAGGTTTTTCGGCTTCTGCAAGAGCTTCCTCAGCTGCTTCAAGCTTTGCCTTTGTTTCAGCGGAAACCTTTGCCTTCTGATCGTCAGTAAGCTCATCATAAGCCTTTCTTGCAGCTTCTATATCTGTCTTGTCAGCAGTTGTGATATCTTCTGCTGCGGGTAAATCATTGATAGCGCTTGTTACATCATTTGCTGCTGCCTGATCTGCAGCATCCTTTTCGGCTGCTACGAGGGCTGCCTCAGCATCGGTCAGCTTTTCAAGAGTGTCAGTTGAAACCCTTGCCTTCTGATCTTCTGTCAGATCATCNNTAAGCAGCTCTTGCAGCTTCGATGTCTGTCTTGTCAGCGGTTGATACATTTTCAGCAGCAGTAAGCGCATTGATCTTGTTGGTCACTGCCTGTGCAGCCTTTGTATCGTCAATAACCTTAACGTCAGACTTTGCAGTTGTAACAGCGTTGTTTACATCAGTTATTGCCTGTGCTACCTGTGCTTCGGTGACGTTATCATTTGTGAGAACTTCATTTACTGTAGAAATTGCAGTTGATAGATCCGAAGAAGGTTCTGCGTAGTCTGCATCGTTCTTGATAGTGTCAAGATAGTTATTTGCATTTGTGAGTGCATCGTTCAGAGCAGTTTTGTTAACGGGAACAACTGTCACTGTGAGATCCTGATTGAGCGTATTGTAATTTGCTGTGTCATCAGGAGTGTAGGTAGCTGCAAAAGCATTATCACCTACATTACCCACACTTGTTTCAGGAGCATCCCAAGTCCAGCCGTTAGGAAGTGCAACATCTTCAAGTGTCTTGCCGTAAGCGGCTGTCAGACCTGTTACTGCTCCGGGTGTGGGGTCAGCCTTTGCAACCTTAACAGTCACGTTCTGTTCTACTGTATTATAGTTTGTAT
>DBWG01000077.1 GCA_002308635.1 Ruminococcaceae bacterium UBA1244
AAAGTAACGATCAAGCTTCTTGATGATGAGGAAAACAAGGCTGCTTATAAGCAGACTCTTGAAACCACTATCACCTTCTCATTTGATGAGCAAGGCGAGCAGATCGTTGAAAGTCCTAAGGATGCAGGCACATACTATGCAAATGTGACTATTCACGATCCCGCAGGAAACTATAATGATTATGTAGTACCAACAGTAAAAGACGGAGAAGTTGTTAAACCTGCTTATGAGTTCACAATCAAGAAGAGAAAAGTTGAACTCTATCCTGAAGAGAACCAGAGCGCACCCGCAGGTTCAAACTACACCATCGCTTATACCTATGAGAAGGCTAAGCCTGAGACAATTACAGGTGTTATGCCTGAGGATGAAGCAGAGGGTCCCTTCGATTTCAGCTCTGCTCTCAAATTGAGCCAGTCCGGAACCACACCGGGCTTCTATGAGATAGTTCTCGATGAGGCTGTTGCAGCTAACAAATATAAAAACTATATTCCGACCCTTGAGGATATCGTAGACTTCGAGATCACAAAGGCTCCTCTCCAGAAGGAATGGTTCAAGCTCGTTTATGATATCGAGGCTCAGCCGGATGTAGAGGTTGATGGTCACACATTTGACGACAGTATGGTCAAGGTCAAGCTCGTTCCTACAGATGTCGCTCCTGGTGATCTTGTTGCTGACAACGGCGATGTAAATACCGCTCAGGTTACTGTTTCCGGTGTAACATCTGCTTTCCTCCCCGAAGAGGGCTCATTCAAGGTATATGTAAAGGCTAATAAGAACGGAAACTATAAGGATCCTGCCGATGGCGTTCTGACCTATGTATGGACTATCAATCCCAGAGAATGTGATGCGGAAGTTTCAGTCCAGACCAACAACCTTAACGTGGAAGAGTCTGTGGGTGATGAAAATGGCTACTACTATAACGGCAGAACTCCCAATATCGACATCATATCCAAGGACGATGATACTCCTCTTCCCGTTAACGCAGAAAAGACCTACACCTACTATGAGGGTGTTAGGGATGCAGAAACAGGCGAAGTGTCTTATAGCGAAAACAAGCTTCCTGCTGCTCCCGTAAATGCAGGCCTCTACAAGGCTGAGGGTGAGGTAGATGCAAAGGGCTATAAGGTCAACAGCGTTGATCCTGCTGAATTTGAGATCAAACAGAGAATTCTCTTTGTAACAGTCGACCAGAAGGATCTTGTTGCATTCTATAACCCCAGCGGTGTATATTCTATCCCCTATACAGAATATAATCTTGACAACAGCAGACTTGTTAATAGCGGCGAAGGAACTCCCTTCGGTTATATCGATTCAGAAAAGAAGATGGCTCCTCATATCGTAGGTGATCTCGGTCTTGTCGCTAATAGTGACGATGGTGTTATCAAGGCGGGCGATGAGCTGACAATCGACGCAAGCGGACTTAAAGTTCAGTTTGGCGATGATGAAGAAGCAATCAGCGAAAACTACAGAGTAGTTGTTCAGGTTCTGAATGAGGACGGCATCCTTACCTATATCGATGTTAACAGCCAGCCTCAGGTTGTCGTTGTTGCAGCTCCCATCAGAGAAAACTGGATCGTATTCGACGCAGAGAACGGACAGTTCAACAAGTATGACGTAAAACCGACAGATGTATCCTTTAAGGTATACTACAACGGTGAAGTCAGCGATGATAATCTCCTCGTTGAAGGTGAAGATTATGAAGTTGCAGGCGAGCTTTCCACCGCAGGCGACAGCGACACTTATACCGTTCAGGTAAAGGGTCTTGTCAACTATACCTACTATGCTGAAAAGTCATGGAGCGTTGTTTATGACGAAAATGACAGGAATACGCACGTTAATGCAATGATCGATGCATTGACTGACGCAGAAACCGGTGATTTTGCCGTTAAGATCAGTGATGATATTACCGCTAAGCATGCAAGCGGCAAGAACAGAATCTATGTTACTGCTGTATATGATCCGGCCGATGGAGTTGATGGCATCAACTTGACAAAGACTGGTCTTATCGCTGTTCCGAAGTCAGTTTACGAAAGTGAAGATTTCGATCCGGCTGCATTTGTTGTCGGCGGCGAAGGCGTAACAACAGTCGGCAGATTAAATGCAAGAGAGTTCAGATATGGCCTTGTTGATGAAACCGGCGAGGGTCTCTATGTAAAGGCTTATTCGGTAATCGATGACGGTCTGTATGAAACAGTTGTATATTCGCAGGAAGAACTCATTATATTTGATGACTATGTCAAATATACCGTAAGCGTTGTTGATGGAACAGGTACATGGACATCTGACAAGCAGGATGTTTATGATGAAAACAACTGCTTTACAGGCACATTCGTAAAGACAGAAAGACCTATTATCACAGCAACTGCTGCTGACAAGTCAGAAGAAGGTCTCAAGTTTGGTTATTGGCTCAAGAATGGTGTTCTTGCTTCTTACAGCCCTGAATACAGCTTCCGTCTTGCAGGCAAGAGCGTAGAGCTTGAAGCAGTATTTGTAGGCGAGGATGAAGATGTTGTAGCAGAGCCTGTTCTTACAATGTCAGCATTAAAGACAACTTATAACGGCAAGGACGCTATCGGCTTCATCTTTGAGCACACCGTTCCTTCAAGCCAGTATACCGTAACAAAGGTTGCTGTAAACTATGCTACAAACAAGCTTGCTGGTGCAGATACAACAAAAGATGGATATGCTCTTGCTGATTTGACAGTTAAAGGTTCAGAATATGGCGTAGATGACGTTGAAAGTGTTCTCAGGACTGCTGGCAACAAGGTTAAGACACTTAAGGCAAGTTACACATTGAATGATGGTAAGATTCAGCTTGACTATGCCCTCGGTAGTACTAATGCAGATGCGTATGCTTATGCTGTAGGTTATGTGGTTGCAACAAATCTGGATACAGGCGAAGAAGAAACATTCTTCAGCAACCTTCTTGCAACAACTATTAACAAGTGCAGATGAGCTGGCTCATAATCTATTAGAAATGAGGTAATTGAAATGTACAAGAAATACAGAAGACTTGAACTCGATATCTACGAGTTCGATGATGAAGACGTTATCCGTACAAGTTTAGGTGATGAACACGAAGGCGACGACAATCCGGATGATGTTTGATCTGGTCTGAACAACAAAAAAGAGCGGCGGACGGCTTTGCGGCTGTCCGCCGCTTCCTTGTGCGAAATTTTCCGCTAAAATCCGATCAAAGCTTCTTGTCAAAAATTAGTATGAAACAAAACAGGACAGACACTCAGAATTATGAATGTCTGTCCTGTTTGTTGTATTTATTATTTGTTATAAATGCTGTCAGTCTGCTGTGGTTTGTGGGCTGTCTGCACATGAGGCTATTTTACGTTCAGAGAGGTAAGCTTTTTGACTGTCTTTCCCCGTGCATCCATAACGTCCACACGAACATCATATATGCCGGGTTCTGCCGGCTGTATAATAACGGATGTGCCGACCACACAGGTGTATGCCATTATCCACTTTTCAGAGGTTCTTGGTTTGTAGTAAACAGAATAGCGGTAGGATTGTGCGCCGCCTTCGGCAGAACAGCAGATTTCTGCCTTGTCGCCGAGCTTTATCTTTGACGTACTAATATGAGAGGTATTGCACAGCGGTTTGTAGACTGTCATCGACAGATCCTGCTGTACAATGCTTCCGGCGGAATCCTTTACAAACGTTCTGACCTCATATTCAACAGCCGCCTGCGGTGTGATCCTGACGGCTCTGTTTGTGCTGTAGTTCTGGACGGTAGACCATTTTGCCGAACCCTTTTTGCGGTAATAAACTGAATATTTATAGGGTGCCCTGCCGCCAGAAGCGTGACAATTCACCGTTACGCTGTTGCCGAGAAGCAGAGTCTGTTTGGAGAGGTCAGAGAGGCTCTTGAGGTCACTGACCGACGGTGCGGATTTTCCTGTCGGTTGAGAACCGTCTGATGATACATAGGAATTGGATGGCGGGGCAATATTGGAAACGCCTGCACTGTTGAAGGTGTATTTAACGCCGCCCAGTGTTCTGGTGGTGTGGGTGATATATTGACCGTTTTCATAGTAGAAAGATTTGCCGTCAAGAAGTACCCAGCCATTGGTCGGATAATTGACTCCTGTTATCATAAACCATTCTACCCAAGGTCTGCTGTATGCGTTCTGATAGCACATATCAATACCGGTATCTCTGGCATCGACTGCCATATCTGAGCCGACATAGACTCCAACGTGTCCGGGACTGTGCAGACCAAGACCGTGAATATTTGGTATGCCGTTGCTGACATAGCCCCATGACCTTCCTTCGCTCTGGCAGGAATACAGCATATCAAAACGGATACCGCCAACTCCATTATATGTGGCGATCAAACCGGAACAGTCAACAGCACCGTAAGAGGTGCCGCCCCAGACATAAGTCCAATCCTCACGGTATGCGTTGAGACAATGTGCTGCCAATCCTACATTGGTTGCCTTTTCTTTTGCCGCTGATGCCGGTGTTTCTGTTATGAACAGGCACCCGACCATTATCCATGTCAGTAAAACGGCAATGGATCGTTTGATAAATTTGTTTTTCATTTTTTTTAAAAACTCCTTTCTTTTTTTGTCACCGGATCTTTCCATGTTCCCTCAAAAAGCCTTTTAGTGCCAAAATCGAATAATGTTATGGATTTGAAGAACGGGAAAATATTGCAAACCTGTAACCGCTTTCATATTATACCATAGTTTTTCTTAAAAAACTATATAATTAGTAAATTTGTTTACAGACAAATGCACACACGCAGTTTTTTTAAAACAGCACTTGTTATTTTGCTTTTTTTGTGGTAGAATAATGGTATGTCCGTTGTCAGAGATATCTGTCCGTAGCACAGCTGGATAATGCATCAGACTCCGACTCTGAAGATCGAGGGTTCAAATCCCTCCGGGCAGGGCAGTGCGTGACCGCACGGGACGATTCGCGTAGTCGCTCCCTGCGGTCGCTCGTTTTTCAGGAGTTCAAGTCCTGCGCCGCGCTCCGATTGATATCTTTTTTATACTCTGTTGACAGTGCGTGACCGCACGGGACGATTTGCGTAGTCGCTCTCTGCGGTTGCTCGTTTTTCAGGAGTTCAAGTCCTGCGCCGCAAAATATATCTTTTTCGGTATCAATATAAAATGCCCGTCAGAAAATAACTGACGGGCTGTTTTTTTGTTATTCGATAGTCATTGTTGCTCTTGCGTTGAGTGAAGCATCGGCGATATTTCCCGAAAGGAATTCATAATATCCCTGCGCACCGACCATTGCGCCGTTGTCTCCGCAAAGTGAGAGCGGCGGGTAATAACACTTCATACCGCGCTTTTTGCATTCCTCGTCCATACGTCTGCGAAGGAGAGAGTTTGCCGAAACTCCTCCCGCAAGTACAAGAGTTTTGTATCCAAGATCGTCAGCCGCACGGAGAAAGTTTTCTGTCAGGCTGTCAACGACTGCCTTGCGGAACGATGCCGAAAGATCATTCACAGGAAGTTCCTGTCCCTTTTGCGAGGCATTGTGGATAAGATTTATGACCGCTGTTTTCAGTCCGGAAAAGCTGAAATCATAAGGCGCACCTTCCACCTT
>DBWG01000129.1 GCA_002308635.1 Ruminococcaceae bacterium UBA1244
TGAGTAGTCGAATATCATATCTCCCCTGAACGGCAGCTTTTGCGACATACCGCAGAACAATGGCTTGCTGCCCAATATGGAATATATCTCATCAAGTCTGATCGTCTTGTCGGACAAAGGAGTATTCAGCAGTACACCGTCACGGGTGCATGGCAGGGGAAGTATCACAGCGTCACATTTTTTAATGGCATCCTTTGTTTCTTCGTTTGCAACACCGCTTTTTTCGAGACCGCAGTAATATACGCTGTATCCGTCCTCTGCGATGGATCTTCCGCAGTATACCTGCCTTTTGTCACCGCCTGCAACTGCAAAGCTGTTTATCTTGAACATAAGTTACCTCCTTGTCAGGAGCAAAGCCCCGCACTGTTTTGCTTTTGGGTGCTGTCTTTATATAATATGAAAATAAATGCCGTTTTGCTATCGGCAGAAAGTATCAAAGCCGCCTTTCATTTGATGAAAAGCGGCTTTCTGACTATATTTTTTTCTTTATTTCAACAAACAGCCGGCCTTTTTTGCTTGTTCCGGAAATATCGCCGACCTCTATCTTTCCCTTTCCTCTCAGGGATATCTTATCCCCGCATTTTACCTCATCGGAAACGTTTTTTGCTTCGAGCCAGTTTATAAAAACAAGTCCCTGTCTGACGGCTTCGGCAGCTTTTGTTCTGGACATCCCGAAAGCCTCCGCACATATACTGTCAATGCGCATTGAACTGACGTTTACTGTTATGGTCTTGTATTCCTGTTCCGGTATTTCGGCGGAGAGCGTTCTTGAAAGTGCAGTGCTGTAACGTGCTATTTTTTTGAGATTGAACTCAACGTGATCTGCGATCGAGCTGTGGCAAAAAAACTGCGGTTTGTTCTTGTTCGGGAGTATATCGCCGATCATTTCACGCTTTATTCCAAGCCCCATCAGCGAACCCAAAACATCCCTGTGGGATATGACTGCATCCTTCATTGAGATTTCGGCGGTAAAAAGAACTATCGGCGGTTCTTCATCCGTGCAGTATTCACTTGCGCTGACACGGCACATCCTTCGTTCAGCATCCTCATATCCGCCGGTCATAGTTACATAGCCGTAAAACTCCGATACCCTGTTCACAAGTGCCTGCTGTGACGGGTCAAGAAACGGGGAATACATCACCCTGAACTGCTTTTCGGAGAGCGTCAGGAGGTCGTTTATCCTCCTGAGAAGCATTTTGCTGTCGCTGTCGTTGGTATATTTTTCAGTAAAATCCGTAAGATCACCACCTTTAATAAAAAATCATGCAAATTATTTATGGATATATGCTTTAAGGAATTTTTCTGCAAGGCTGTTTGGACGGATATTTTTTTCGGCATCCTCGATCGTGAACCACTGTGCATTATCCACTTCTTCACGGCTGATGTTTTCGAGTGATTCGCTTTCTACCGTGCAGGCAAAATTCAGCATGAGGGTATTTGAAGGAGGAAAGTATTCGCTTTTGTTGAATTCTACCGAAGTGACCCTGAGACCGATCTCCTCCGACACCTCACGTACAACTGCGGATTCTGCGCTTTCTCCACGGTTCACATAGCCTGCAACGAGGATATTTCCGGGCTTTCCGTACTGCCTGATGAGAAGTATCTTATTCTTTTGCGGGTTCATTGTTATCATGCTTACGGCAGTTGAAAATATCGGAAAGCGGAAGCACCCGCACTTTTCGCAGTACTGTACCATTCCTTCATTTTTGAGATATTTTTCCGTAAGAGCCGTTCCGCATTCATAGCAGTGTTTCATCGGATATTCTCCTTTTGAGTTTATTATAGTCAAAGTTTTTTGGAAAGAGGTTTGGGGGAGAAGTGACAAAAAAACGGCTGTCCGTTTCGGGCAGCCGTTGGAATATCAAGCTTCTGCGATAACTTCTACTTCGCAAAGAACGTTTTTGGGGAGAGACTTTACGGCAACGCATGAACGTGCGGGCTTTCCGGTGAAATACCTTCCGTAGATCTCGTTGAATTTTGCAAAGTCGCCCATGTCAGCAAGGAAGCAAACTGTCTTTACTGCCTTTTCGAGAGATGAACCTGCTGCTTCAAGGAGGTTTTTGAGGTTCTCCATTACCTGTTCTGTCTGATCCTCGATAGTAGTTGCTTCAACAGCGCCTGTTTCTGGGTTAATGGCGATCTGACCTGATGTAAAAACAAGTCCTGCGGTCTTTATTGCCTGTGAATAGGGACCGATAGCATCGGGAGCGTTTTTAGTATAGATTACTTCTGCCATGATTATCTTTCCTTTCGTATATCAGTTTACTGTTTTATAGCCGTGCTTTGCAAGCTCGTCCTTTATCTTCTGGATGTGTTCATGGTTTCTGGTCTCAAGAGAGAGACGGAGATAGCAGGAATTGATATCTGTATTGAGATCAGCCCTGTCATGGCTTACCGCAACGACATTTGCGCCAAGCTTTGAAATAATGTTGGAAACATTCTGCAGCTCGCCGGGCTTGTCTGTGAGAGCGATGGTAAATTCAGCAAGTCTGCCGGTCTTCTGAAGACCTCTGTCTATAACTCGTGAAAGAATGGTAACGTCGATATTTCCGCCTGAAACGAGACAGCATACCTTCTTGTCCTTGATCGGGAACTTGTCAAACAGTGCGGCAGCGACCGATACTGCGCCTGCACCTTCTGAAATAAGCTTCTGCTTTTCGATGAGTGAGAGGATAGCTGTTGCGACCTCGTCATCCGTGACGGTCATTATCTCGTCAACATACTTGCTGCAAAGATCAAATGTAAGCTCGCCGGGAGT
>DBWG01000108.1:0-2467 GCA_002308635.1 Ruminococcaceae bacterium UBA1244
GTGAAGATGATCTACATCGACCCGCCCTACAACACCGGCAACGACTTTGTGTATGAGGATGATTTCAGGCAGGACACGGACGAATACATCGCAGGCAGCGGTCAGTTTGACGAACAGGGCAACCGCCTTGTGCAGAACACCGAAAGCAACGGCCGTTTTCACACCGACTGGCTGAATATGTTCTACCCCCGCCTGCGTATCGCCCGTGACCTGCTTACAGATGATGGGGTTATTTTTATAAGCATTGATGATAACGAAGTTGAGAATCTGAAAAAGATTTGCGATGAGATATTTGGCAGTCAAAACTTTGTTGCACAGCTTGTATGGGAAAGAGCGTATTCTCCTAAAAACGATGCAAAATATATTTCTAATAGTCACGACTATGTTCTAATGCTTGCTAATCTCAAAAAAGATGCATTAATCCTCGACTTCTTCTCCGGCAGTGCAACAACCGCACACGCTGTAATGCAGCTTAACGCAGAGGACGGTGGGAACCGTAAGTTTATTATGGTACAGTTGCCCGAAGTGACGGACGAAAAGAGCGAAGCAAGAAAAGCCGGATATGAAACGATATGTGACATAGGCGAAGAACGCATACGCAGAGCCGGAAATAAGATAAAAGATGAAAGCCCACTGACTACTGCCGACCTTGATGTTGGTTTCCGTGTGTTCCGTGTTGACAGCAGCAATATGGAGGATGTATATTACACCCCTGCCGAGCTGCAGCAAGACCAGCTTACACTTTTTGCAGACAACATAAAGCCCGACAGAACCCCCGAAGACCTGCTGTTTCAGGTGATGCTTGACATGGGTATTCTTCTGTCCTCAGAAATACAGGAAACTGAAATAGACGGGAAGAAAGTGTTTATTGTTGGTGATAAATACGAAGATAGTCAGGGCAATATTACACACCACTTGATAGCTTGCTTTGACAATGACATAACAGAAGAAACAGTAAAGGCTATTGCAAAAATGCTGCCAAACTATGCCGTTTTCCGCGACAGCGGCATGGCAAGCGACAGCGTGGCAGCAAACTTTGAGCAGATCTTTGAAACATACTCGCCTAAGACTGTCAGGAGGGTTCTGTGAGATGAATGAAAAGAAAAAAGAAAAGCTTATCCGCAGTTCAGCGGCTGAATACCTGACCTTCGTTGCTTCAACCGGTGAAAGCGATAAAAGCTTTGAAATGCGTTATGAGGACGAAAATATTTGGCTGACACAGAAAATGATGTCGGCACTGTATGATGTGGGTTTATCGTCAATCAACGAACACATCAAAAAAATCTACGATGATGGCGAATTGGCCGAGGAGTCAACTATTCGGAAATTCCGAATAGTTCAAACCGAAGGCTCACGTCAGGTCAATCGTGAAGTGACACATTATAACTTACAGATGATTATTGCTGTTGGATTTAAAGTAAATAATCAGCGAGCCGTCCAGTTTCGCAAATGGGCAGGACAAATAGTAAAGGATCATACTATCCAGGGTTGGACAATGGACACGGAACGACTGAAAAAAGGCCATATGTTCACTGATGAATACTTTGAGCGTCAATTACAGCAAATTCGTGAGATCAGGCTTTCTGAAAGAAAGTTCTATCAGAAAGTAACTGATCTGTATGCTACTGCTTTTGATTATGATAAAGATGCCGGAACAACACGAATGTTTTTCAAAACAGTACAAAATAAGATGCACTATGCCGTTCATCGTCACACAGCAGCGGAACTTATAGTGGAACGGGCAGATGCAAACAAGGAACACATGGGACTTACCACATGGGAAAAAGCCCCTGACGGTAAGATTCTCAAAGTAGATGTTATCATTGCAAAAAACTATCTTAGTGAAGAAGAAATGAGATATTTAGAGAGAATTGTTTCACTATATCTCGATTATGCTGAATTGCAGGCAGAACGCAAGATTCCGATGAGCATGGAAGACTGGGCAAAACGCTTGGATGGTTTTCTTGAATTTAACGGAAATGAGCTTCTGACCGGACCGGGTAAAATCAGTTCGGAACAGGCAAAGCTTCATGCAGAAACAGAATACGAAAAATACCGTATCATTCAGGATAGGCTTTATGAAAGTGATTTCGACCGTTTCCTTATGCTGGAGCAGGAGGTGAAGGGCAAAGATGAAGTTTAAGTTTACCGTCCAACCATATCAAACAGAGGCGGTTGAAAGCGTGGTAAGTGTATTCGCTGGTCAGCCATATAACGACCGCTTTACATACCGCAGAGATGTGGAAGTAGAAAGGGATATTTCCAACTGGCGGTACACTGATGAAGAGCTTACTATGGGCTTTGCCAATGCAAAGGTGAGGCTTGACTCTGTGCAGCTTCTGGATAATGTCCGCCATATTCAGACACGCAATAATATAAAACTGACCGACAAGCTGACAACGAATTTAGGCGCTTGTTCTCTTGATGTTGAAATGGAAACGGGTACGGGCAAGACCTACGTCTACAT
>DBWG01000108.1:2554-2802 GCA_002308635.1 Ruminococcaceae bacterium UBA1244
AAAAAGAGCTTTGAGACCATGCAGGAGCATTTCATGGAGCATTACGGCAAGAAGGCGAGGTTCTTTGTCTATGACTCCAAGAATCTTTCTGAAATAGATAATTTCAGCCAGAATTCCGACATCAGCGTTATGATAATCAATATCCAGGCTTTCAATTCATCCTTTAACGAAGAAAAAAACAAGGAAGGCCGCGCAGGAGATGCCGCAGCCCGTATTATTTTCTCCAAGCGTGACAGCTTTGGTTCAAG
>DBWG01000108.1:2858-3796 GCA_002308635.1 Ruminococcaceae bacterium UBA1244
CAGAAAATGGGCGGTGAAAAAACACAGGCAGCACTAAAGCAGTTCAACCCCCTGTTCTGCCTGAATTATTCCGCAACACACAAGGAGCATCACGAGCTTGTATATGTTCTTGACGCACTGGACGCTTATAATCAGCAGCTTGTCAAGAAGATAGAGGTAAAGGGCTTTGATATAAAGAACCTTCGCGGTACAGACAGTTATCTTTTCCTTGAAAGTATTGTTCTTTCGTCAAAAAAGCCGCCTATGGCTCGTATAGAGTTTGAAATAGGCTATGACAAGTCTATCAATCGTGAAACAAGAATTCTCGGTGTGGACGATGATCTGTTCGCACTGTCAAAGAATATGGAGCAGTATCGCGGCTATCGTATCAGCGAGATCGACCCGATCAGAAACACTGTTACATTCACAAACGGTGAGATCATACATACAGGCGAGGTTGTCGGTGATATATCCGAAACAGACCTTCGCCGTGTACAGATCAGAGAAACCATACGCTCCCATTTTGAAAAGGAAAAGGAGCTTTTCTCCCGTGGCATTAAAACACTGTCGCTGTTTTTCATTGACCAAGTGGCCAAATACCGCCAGTACGACAAGGATGGAAATGAGATAAACTCCCTGTACGGAGAAATCTTTGAGCAGGAATACAACGATATTCTGAATGAATATATGACGCTCTATAATACCCCCTACGAACAGTATCTCCGTGATATTGAGCCGAGCAGCACCCACGCCGGATATTTCAGTATTGACAAAAAGGGACGCAAGGTTGACAGCACACTCAAAAAAGGCAAGGATGAAAGCGACGATATTTCTGCTTATGACCTTATTCTCAAGGATAAGGAAAAACTACTCTCATTTGAGAATCCCGTTCGTTTTATATTCTCACATTCTGCCTTGCGTGAAGGCTGGGATAACCCCAATGTATTCCAGATATGCAC
>DBWG01000040.1 GCA_002308635.1 Ruminococcaceae bacterium UBA1244
TTATCAACTATTCTGTGACATAACCGTAATATCGCAGCCGGACGTTCGGCACACGATATCATGCTTATCTCAGAGGGCGGCTGCGCAGGCGGTTATGTCGGTCTGATGATGACAGGAGTTATCACCAACGGACAATCCTATGACATGAAGCTTATCCGTGCAATGCGGAGCGCAGGCGGATATGCAGGAAGAATGCAGACGGGAGCTGCCGCAGAATTCGGCTCGGCAAACATTCTGGGATTGGAATTGAGTGTTGGACAGCTTGTCAGTGCGGTCAAGGTATTTGTTCCTACTATAAAAAGCGGTTCGGTTCACGGATACCAATCCGGAATGACGGTTTCGTGCTTCGGCAGGGATTATATCCATAAATGCGGTTATGCGGGAGGTTATGCAGGTTCGGCGTATGGAGCACAGATATGGGGCGAAGAAAACAAAGGAAATACTTTGGGAACAGGCTGCAATGTATATAACCTCAGATTTGTCAGAGGAACAAATGCAGCAGGAGGCTATGTCGGCGCTGCAACGGCGGCTTCTGTTGCAGATGTAAATACAAATGCTTCAAATGGACTTTTGCAGAGTGTACTGAATTTTATTGTAAATTCTCGCAGAGACATTGCTTCGTTAATACAGGCAACTATCACTACCATCAGACAGGCGGAAATAAATCCCGATAATACTGATTTCGGCTTCATAGTCGAGGGACAGGACGGCATCCCGCCGCAGTTTGCGGGCGGCTTTGCAGGTACTCTTGAAGCGGCGGTAATAGGAAACCGAAAAGGCGGTACACACGTAACCGTAAACGGTCTGCGCAGAGTAAGCGGAAAATATTATGCAGGCGGCTTTGTGGGACTTGCAGATGTGGGAAGCGTGGCTTCGGTTTCGGGTACGGGAGAAAATTCGACCACTATCCTTGGTCTGATAAATGCAGGAAATGTTGATGTTCTTGATGTTTTCAGAACATATATATACGATGCCGACGTGAACGGAACTGCCGATGGATTTTCCGTCCACGCAACAAGAGCCGATTCCGAAGGACTTCTCAGTGAAGTGCGGTATACCGGCTGTGCAGGCGGTTATGCGGGCGGTATGATGAACGGTACTATAAAGCGTTCTGACGTTACCAATCTGAATACCGTAACGGGACTGAATTATTGTGGCGGATTCATCGGTCACGCAGGCAAAAACGGCGCAGTAGACGTTGATGATGCGGCAGTCAGCAGTCTTCTGGGACTTACCGCAGGAGTTCTTGATATTTTCGGCACTGTCATAGATGACTGTGATGTCAGCGGAACCAGTCAGGGAATAGTGATTACTTCTTCGGGCGGAGATGAACCCATTGCAGGCGGATTTGCAGGATTTGCAGACGTTTCTCAGATGAAGAACTCAAATGTTACCGACCTCAAACGGGTAGTAAGTGATGAAATTGCAGGCGGATTTGTCGGCAAGACGGATATGCACTATCTGATCGAGCTTGAAGCATCTTCTCCGCTTGTTCAGATGGTACTCAAAATAGTAAATGCACTTGTAAAGGCGCTTTACATAACGAACCTTGAAGCAGTAAACCTTATTGATCTTGATTCCACGCTGATAGGTCTTAAACTGCTGAGTGACGGCGATCTTTTGTATGTCAACCTGCTTGGTCTGAAGATAGGTGTTTCTCTTGTAAAATCGACAGAACCCGGTGTATCTGATACGGCGCTTGTTACAATAGGCGATTCGTCAGTTGCTCTTCCGTGTACCAAAGACGGAATTGATATGACCAATCAGAATGCAGAGGTAGCGGTCAATCTTATCAAGGGCAACCGTACCAAAGCGGAAAACTGTTCGGTACACGGCTGTGCATCAGGTTATGACGTATACGGCGGAGGCGCTGACAACTACCGTGACGGCAGTTCACCAAACGGCTATGCAGGCGGATTCGTCGGATACAACAACGAGGGAAAATTCAGCGGCAATGTTATGGAATACTGTGACGTTGTAAGCGGCTCTCCGCAAAAGACCGGAGTATTCAGCGGCACAACATCGCTTTTGTCGGTGTACAGCTTTAATAATATCCGCTCTATAGAGGGAGATAACAACAAATACTACGTTTACCGTAAGACTGATCTGGATTATGTGCTTGACTCAAACGGAGTGCAGATAGGAAGTCAGGGAGTACAGGATACTGGCACACCTGTCACATATAACCGCTTTGAAGTTACATATCTTGCATCTCCTCTCACAGTGTCGGACAATGATCCGTATTACAAGATCTTTGAAAAGTGGAAAGACGCAAAGCTTGCATCGGATACAAACGGTTCCGATCCGGCAGATATAGAAGTCTATAAAAGCAGTTCAAGGGCAGTACTTATGCTTGACATCCCCACAAAGCCCAATGCGCTGAGCAATATTCCGGAGCCTGCCGAAAGTCAGGACCCCTGCGATCTTATACATCTGACAATACAGAAGGTATGGGACGATCTTGATGATCTTGACGGAATCAGACCCGGCTATATAGAAGTCAGGATACATCAATGTCAAACTGACCAAAACGGAGACATAATACAAGGCACAGACGTAATCTATAAAGACAGCAGCGTTATTCCCGATGTTGATGCTTCCGGGGGCTGGTTCAGACTGACCAAAGAAGATCATGCCCTTGAAGATTCCGCAACGTGGACAAGGGTAATAGAAGGGCTTCCCGTTTCAACAACGGTAAACGAGAATACGGTATATTATGCCTATACCGTTGAAGAAAAAACCGTTGCGGGATATACCACGGTCATTACTTATAATGACGACGGATTTACCGCCAAAATTGTAAACAGGCACCGTCCTATGATGCCTGTAACGGGCGGTTTCGGCGATATGATATTTATTCTGGTAGGCGCAGGAATGATCATCGTTTCTGTTATCATATTCAGACGCAGAAAACCATCTGAAAAAAAGCGTACAGATGATCGATTCAGACCGCCGAGAGGACTTGCTTAGCAGGTCTTTAAATAAGAACAAAAATTTAAAAAAGGAAGGTATTAAAATGAAAAGAACAAAAAACCTATTGGCAGTCCTTATGGTCATCGCATTTGCTCTTGCAATGTCAATGTCCGTATTTGCAGCAAACGGTGCCCCCGCAAATGGTTCTCTTACCGTATCTGGTGACAAGGAGTTTGCAGGAAAAACTGTAAAAGCTTACAGAGTATTTACTGCAAGCTGGTTAGACGAAAACGAAGGAGGAAACAATGATGACAACATCGACGCCGGCGATACTATCTCTTATGTACTTGATAGTGCATGGAATAATTTCTTCTCGGCTATACATGCAATCGCAACAGATCAAAGCAACAAGACTCTCAGCCAGAAAGCTGCCGAGTATATTGTCAGTCTGAAAGATAATGATACTCAGATGATTCAGCTTGCAAAGGATTTAAAGACTTATGCTGAAACAAACAATATTTCTGCAACCTATACCTCTGAAGCAGCATCAGTATCAGGAGAAAGTGCTTCTACAACAATAACAAATATGACCCCTGGTTATTATCTTGTTATTCCCCAGAGCGGCTCTACAAGCACAGAAAGAGGAACCGATGCTACCCTTGTAAATGTTCCTTCTCAGGCTTCTGCTTCATGGGCTATCAAGAGCAGCTATCCTACTGTTGAAAAAACCATTGGCGACCAAAAAGAAACCACAGCAAAGATCGGCGATATCATTACATTTACACTTACATCCGCTGTTCACGATATGACAGAATATGCAGCTTCGGATTATTATACTTTTATATTCCATGATACAATGAGCGACGGACTTACATACAAAGGCAATGTTACAGTAAAAATCGGAAACACTAACCTTACAGCGGCTGATCCCGATAACGATGTAGATGGCGACTATGTAGTAAGTTCTGATGAAAATACACTTACCATAACACTCGGACATAATGTTTCCGTTACCGTTGAAGATGATGAAACGCATGAAACTACAACTACAAATCACCGCGATCTCAGAAAGCTTATTGCAGATATCAATACTGCCAATCCGGGCACTATCAGCGCAGGCGACACTATCACCGTTACATATCAGGCAATGCTCAACGAAAATGCCATTATCGCAGGCACAGGAAACAGCAACACCGCCCATGTTGAGTACAGCAATGATCCCTCTGATTCAAACGAAACAGGCAACTCAACCGATACCGAGACAAAAACATATACATATCAGATCACAATAGATAAGCATGACGATTCCACTGAACCTGTACAGCTTGCAGGCGCAGTATTCAAGCTCAAGGATTCTTCAGATAATACTATAAAACTTATCCCCACAGGAACAGCAAATGAATACAGAGTTGCAAACGCAGAAGAGATAGCAGCAACAGAGACCGTAACAACTCCAAACAACGGTCTTATAGTTATCAAGGGACTTGCAGCAGGTACATATTATCTTGAAGAGGTATCTGCACCCACAGGCTTCAATAAGCTTGAAAACGATATCGTAGTTGTAGTAAGCGAGTCAACTACAACTACCACAACCACTATTGATCCTGAAACCGGTGATCCGATAACAGAACAAACTACTGTAGTTCATTACGGCGCACCCACATACAGCGTTGACGGAACAGATCAGAATACCAATTCTATTATCAATGTTGTAAATACAAGCGGAACAGTCCTTCCCGTAACAGGCGGCATCGGTACTATAATCTTTACCGTTGCAGGTGTCGGCATAGTTATCTTCGGTGTAGTTATCACATCATTTAAAAAGAAAAAGAAAGAATGATATAAAAAAGCATTATGAATGATAAACTAAGAAAACTGATTCGGGCACTCTTGGTGCTGATTGGAATAGGAATTCTTGTTTATCCCTCTCTCAGTCAGTATTTGCATCAAAAAAACACAAGCCGCGTCATTGCGTCATACAACGATGATGTAAAAAAAATTGAACAGTCAAAAAAAGATGCCATAATAGAGGAGGCGCAGGCATATAATAAAATGCTTGCGTCGCCCGAAGGTAAAAAAAGCGGCTTCAAGGATTCACAAGGCAATACCATCACATCGGACAGCTATGAAAAAATGCTGAATATCAGCGGAAACGGAATGATAGGATATATCTCTATCCCAAAGCTGAACGAAACAAACTGTATCTATCACGGTACGGAAGAATCGGTGCTTCAGGTCGGAGTAGGTCATTATAAAAATACATCTCTGCCCGTTGGCGGAGAGTCAGCCCACGCTGTTATCATGGGACACAGAGGACTTCCTTCGGCAGATCTCTTTACAGATCTGGATCAGCTTGAGATCGGCGACAAATTCTATATCAAGATACTTGACAGGACACTCTGCTATACCGTAGACAGCATCAATACCGTTCTTCCCGACAAGATGGAAGAGCTGTCAATAGAAGAAGGCAGGGATTATGTTACTCTTGTAACCTGCACACCCTATGGAGTAAACTCGCACAGGCTTCTTGTCAGAGGTGTCCGCACGCCTTATGATGAATCAAAAGATATTCCCGTATATCAGGCAACCGATATACAATCATTCTGGACAAAACTGCCTGCCCAATACAGACACATGCTTATCGGTGCAGGAGTGATAGTTGTTTTTCTTGTGTTCTGGACCCTGATAAGATTTATTATTGCAAAGAGAAACAAAAAGAAAAGAAAGGAAGTGAGCCCCGATGAAAAATAGAATCACCCTGTTTTTTCTGTCGGGACTCATTTGCATCGTATGCGTTCTTTATACGGGAACTTATGTTTCTGCAGAAGAAACCGGCTGTTCATTGACACTGAATTGTGTTCTGAATACGGACTACGGTGAAGAACCTATAGTCGGTTCGGAATTTGCCGCTGTAAAGATAGCAGACGTTTCAATAACAGAATACAACACAGAGCATATACTTAAATATAGTATGACCGAAAGATTCAAAGAGTATGACTGCGATTGGGACGAGCTTTCTTTTTCGGAGCTTCATAAAAAAGCCAAGGCTGTTGCCTCGCAGGTGACCGATGATGATATCATCTGCCGCCGGAAGACTGACAAGAGCGGTACAGTAAAGCTCAACATACAGCAAACAGGCTTTTATCTTATCATCTGTACGGATCCCGCAAGGGAAGATGTAAGTTTTTCGCCGTTTCTGATAAGTCTGCCGCAGGCAATAAACGGAGAGCTGATATATCATGTTATATCGTCACCGAAGTTTGAAGGGCAGCACCCTGAACCCGAACTGCCGTCAGATCCTGAAGATTCGGGAGATATCCCCCAGACAGGACAGATGGATACCCGCTATTTTCCTCTGACAGCGGCGGGATTATTGATGATAGTTATCGGAGGGGCTCTTTTTATCCGCAAAAAAGGCAGTTAACATACTTGTTCTGTACTATAGACTAATATACACCAAAACAAAAAAGCATTATGGTCCGTATTCTGCGGGCTGTAATGCTTTCTTTTTTGTCTTTAACAGCGGTGTCATACCTGAGGTCTTTGCTGCATCTTATGTGAAAAAATATGGATTTTATTGTGAGGATGTGTTATAATCAAAGCAGCCGCAAAATTGATCTTGGATATTTGAATTTTTTTCAGGGGTGATAGGAATGGCAGGCTATTGGGAGGCAGTTAAGAAGAATTTTACCGGCGGAGATGCTTTTGACCGAAGCGCAAAGGAACTGCATAAAAGTTTTATGAAGGAAATGAATTATAT
This sequence comes from Ruminococcaceae bacterium UBA1244, assembly GCA_002308635.1. Lineage (GTDB taxonomy): Bacteria > Bacillota > Clostridia > Oscillospirales > Acutalibacteraceae > UBA1213. The sequence goes on from DBWG01000040.1 coordinate 6,674, forward strand.
GGCTGAGGATGATACGTATATTCCAAAATTATCATCCATGGATATGAAATATAATTTTCTGCTCCAAAAGAACAGGGAGGCGGAATATGGTGTCGGAGTAAAGAGCAGATGTATAACGGACGAAAGATCATACACTGGCGTTTCGGCGCTGATGGGCAGTGATAAAAGGTATGTTACACGTATACCTGTAACTGCCTGCCGATTTGAAAAGGAATATTTTTCAGGAAACAAAAGAATAAAAAGAGAGCGTTACGGCGGTACCATAAGCTCTTATGTTGTATTTGCGCAGACTCAGGATCCCGGCGCATCATACTGCTGTCCGAACTGCGGCGACATAAACAAGGTATCGCAGCTTTTGGAGCAGGGATGCCGGAGCTGCCGTACAAAGTTTATGATGCCGGATCTTTATCCGAGAATAACATACTATTATTCACAGGAGGAAAAGCCTTACCACAAAACAACGCCCTTGCCGTTTGTATTGTTGGGGATTTTATCAGCGGTCATTTTTTTCTTCCTGTATTCCTCAAAACAGCTTGAGATCGGTTTTGAGTATTATTTTGCACTGATGGTGACGGCGGTCTGCGGGATAGTTTTTGGATATATTTTTTATGCTTTGGGGATGATATTCCTTGTCATCCTTGACGGTATCCGCAGCAGTTCACGCTGTTCCGCATATAATAAAACGAAAAGGGAACTTCCGGGTTTCATGCAGAATTATGACCCGTTTTTTGCGGTGGATTTTTTTGCAGGCAAGGTGAACAGTCTGTTGAAGACACTGATCTTTACCGATAACTACAAAAACTGTTCGGTGTATGAAAAAGACGGCGACAATCCTTATAAGGATATAGTTGATGTGGATTATCAGGGGGCTATCGGGCTGAATAATGCGGTCAGCGACGGCAGGTATGTCTATATTGATGTTGATGTTTATGCAAGAACAGCTTTTATGCACGGCCGCAGACTGAAACACCGTGACGAGGTGTTCAATATGAAGCTGTGCCGTTCTGTCAATGTGCATGATGACTGCAATGCTTCTGTACATAATATAGAGTGCCGTTCCTGCGGAGCAAGCTTTAATGCCGTAAGAGAAAAAAACTGTCCCTATTGCCGCAGCGCATATAATTTAAGGGACTATGATTGGATAGTGACTGACTTTGAAAGAAAGACCGGCTGAACGATGCGGATGCTGAACAATGCGGTTTTGAAATTTTCTGCCGTTGCTTTTTGAGAGACCTGACAGTGATTTTGGTGCAAAAAATACGCATAACTTCAAAAAAATATAATATTTTACCAAAAATCAAGTATTATATTTGTTTATGTTTATATCGGTAAATTATTGAACAAATAACCAAAATGTGATATAATTTTGCATAAGTTTATCGGGCGTGGTTTGTCAGCGTCCGATAAAAAATTATTTTGAAAAGGAGGAAATACAAATGACAAAGAAAGTAAGAGTCACTAAGCGCTCGATAGTTGCGAGTTTTCTGGCTCTGGCTGTCTGCGTATCCATGCTGGTCGGAACATCTTATGCATGGTTTACTGACAGCGTGACAAGCTCAGGCAACATCATCAAATCCGGTAAGCTGGATATTGAGATGTCCTGGAAAGACGGAAAAGAAGATCCAGAAGAAACAGATGGCTGGCAGGATGCTTCAACAGGTGCTATCTTCAAAGACGATGTTCTCTGGGAACCCGGCTTTGTACAGGTTCGCCACATCAACATCAGGAATGTAGGCAATCTTGCACTGCATTATAAGTTCGCTATCGTTCCGAACGGTGAACTTAAAAGAAACGATAATGGTAAAACCTTAGCAGAGGCTATTGATGTTTACTATTTCGACCCCGCACAGAAGATCGCTGACCGTACAGATATTGCCGATCTTGAACCCATCGGTACTCTGTCACAGGTTCTTGATAATATTGCAGGTGCAGAAAACACGGCTGAGGGCAACCTTCTTCCCAAAGAAGAAGGCAAGGATCAGGATACTGTAACTATCGTTCTCAAGATGCGTGAGGGCGTAGGCAACGAGTATCAGGATATGACACTCGGAACAGACTTCTCCATACAGGTTCTTGCAACTCAGTTTACTTATGAAAAGGATACTTTTGATGATCAGTATGACAAGGATGCTGACGGAACACCTGACAATGAGGAATGGCCTTATGAGAAGGTCGGCACAGCAACAGCTGCTGATGCAGCACAGAATCTTGATGTAGCGGCTGGTAATATCACAGTTACTGTTCCTGCGGCTGCTCTTGCAGAAGGCGACAAGTTTGAACTGCTTGTTGGCAACATGGAGCAGGATACTGTCAACGGCACCACAACTATGAACTTTGACCTTAAGCTCAGAAGAAACGGCGCTCTCGTAGAAGAGAAAGACGGCATAGAGTATACCGTATCTATGCAGGTAGGAAATGGACTCAACATTATCTCTCTTAAACACAACGGAGAGGATGTAGCAGGTTATACCTATAATGCAGAAACAGGAATCCTGACATTTACCGTCAGCCATTTCAGCCCATTTACTCTGACCTATGGCAAAATGCAGGCATTCGTTGAGAATGAAGAAGCGGCAGCTGAGATCATAAATACTATCAACAATGGTAATTATGCGGTTGCAAAAGACAGCGAGGATAAAGAACCCGCTGTAGTAGGTCTTGCTTCGGGTACTTACAAAGAGCCTATTGTTATAAAACAGTATCCTCAGACTGATCTTGCCAACCCGGCTCAGTCGTTGACCGATCCGGCAGAATCCAATATCATAGAGTTTGTTGGAACAGGTAATACTGTTATTGAAGGCGATGTAGCGGTTTATGGTTCTTTTAACGGTCAGTCGAGCAATACCGGTGACTTCAAGGGCGACGGTAAGATAATCTTCAAGAATCTTGTGTTTGACAATGCCGAAGAGTTGACAGCTGTTGAAGAAACAGATGGAGATGCTGTTCAGATAGCACTTTTAAACGGTGTCAAGACTGTTGTTTTTGAGGATTGTACTTTCAAAAATGCTACTCATATCACAATCGGCAACGGTGGAAAGGGCCACAGCGGTTATATAACCTTCAAGGGATGTACGTTTGAAAATGCTGCTTGTATTTCCGGCTATTGCTACAACCTGTTGATTGAGGACTGCCAGGGTAATGTTGACTCCGGTCACGGCAAGGGCTTCGTCAATATCCAGAGCAGCGGTAAGGTAACCGTTAAGGATTGTAACATCAACCTCGGAAAAGGTGCGTATGCATTCAGAACTACTAATAACATGAGTGCAGTGATCGAAGTTATCAATTCGACATTTACTGCTGATGAAGACAGCACTGCACCGATCGCGGTTCTCAGAGGTACAAACGGCAGATTGAGCTTCACAAATTGTGATCTCTTTACAAAAAATGTAGATTTCAAGAACAGTGCTACGGTTGATCAGATAAGTTTTGTTTATCCTCAGGATTAATTGTTATTGAACGCAATTTTTTGTAACTCTATTTCTTTCATGCCGCCGCAGAGTAAGATCTGCGGCGGCTTTTCCTATTAGACAAGGGTAATCAAACAAAAAGAATGTCTGCTGTCACGAGGACAACAGACATTCTTTTTTATATATAGGGAGTGTTACCGGCTGTTTCATCAGATGACGGCTCTGAGCTTTGGGAACTGTCTCCGGCAGTTTCTGCGGTGTTTTCATTATCAGACGAAACGGGACAGGATTTGAGCTTTAGCTGTTCGATCTCCTTTTGGATAAGCTCAAGGTCGCTTTTGCGCCGTTTCTTTTCCTTCTTGTAGGAGCGTTCCGTAATGAAAATGAATATTATCAGCACCAAAAGAACAAACAGCGGATTCTGGAGTATGTTTACAATATTTCCGAAGCCCGGAATGATCTTTACAACTTTGCCCTTTATGCGGCTGGATTCGAGCGGAGGATCATTGATGTTGTTTGCATCGCCCTTTGTTACCATGATGTTTTTTTCGGTGTCTATGGAAACGAGCCTGTGGGTGACGAGGTCGTTTTGTGAATCAACAAAGGTGACCATGTCGCCCGGCTCATAGGAATCACATTCCTTGACGATAAGCAGATCATTGACATCAAGCGCCGGGCTCATGCTGCCCGAAAGAACTACAGCATATCCATATCCGCCAAGCATCGGCAGCTGTTCGTGCATAACGAACTTTGCGTTTATTATATAGAGATTGCCGCCGATGAGGATGGACATGAACAGATATGCAAGTATGCGCCCGGTTATTTTTAATGCCTTTTTCATACATTGTCCTTCCTGCGCTTTTTGAATATGATAACGGCAGTAACGGACACAACAGCCGCTGCCGCAAAGGGCACGGGACTTGTGCTGTCGCCGGTCTTGACTGTATCGTCCGGCGGAACAGGCTCAGAAAACGGTTCAATAAACGGTACAAGGAATGTCATGGCTGAAATATCAACAGCCTCTGCAACGACATTGATGTTGATGTGGCAGGAGATCTCCTCGTTTACAGCGGCGTTTCCGAGCATGGTATCATATTCGTCATCGCCGTCAAAAATCCATTCCCAGTCGAGCTGATAGTTACGCTCCTGATTACCGCCCACAACAGCGCCCTGTATGAGACGGAAGCCGTCTATATCCGTGAGAGGCGTATCGGGATAATTTCCCGAAAGATCACGCACACGCACCTTGACAGGTATCTTGTATTTTGTATCATTGTCGCCTGTGATCTCAAGCCTGTATACAAGGTCGTCTGAGGTATCGTTTTTCAGTGAAAACGTGAATTCGTTTGATGTTCCCGGAGCGATAACATTATTTGCTTCGCCGGTGCCGTCGCTTTTCACATGGGGATCATTGTGTTCAAAGATGTTGACTTTTGAATTTGTCTGCCACAAGGAGTCGCTGTTAAAAACGTATGTCTCCTGACCGTAGAGGTTTGCGGTCGGCGGAGCGATCGTTTCTTCGGCATCAACAGAAGTATTTGCAAGACCGTGCTGTCCGGATGCAATACATATTACCATGTCCGGTTCACGGCTCTTGCTGACAGGAACCGAAATATTGATAACAAGAACTGTAGTGATCAACACTGCGAATGCAAGAACAGCCGCAGTCAGGATAAGATAAAACGGTTTTTTTGAGGATCTGTTCTTCGTATTGACCAAATCCTTTCTGTAAGTCGATTTATGGACAGATTCAGTCCATATCCAAAACAACAGCCCCCGAAAGGAGCTGTTGTCTTGGTATAAACTGACGTATCAGCTGATATTCAGTTTAGTCTACCTGAGTTGCGTTGATTGTGAACTCAATGCCTGTGGTCAGGTTGTAGTCTGTGCCTGCTGTGAGAGCAGCAAGAGCAGTGATGTTGTTGTCAGTATCTCTTGTGATCTTAACAACGTTGGTCTTTACTGTTTCATCAGCGAGGTCGCCGAGGATGGTATCCATGTTGTCAACAGCTGCTTTCTCATTGTCTGTGCCGTCTGCTTTCTCGAATGCCCAAGCCCATGTGATCTTCTCGCTGTCGAGGTTCAGGGATGAAGCACCAGCAATATCGGTGTTAGCCTTTACGGTCTTGGAAGCTGTGAGAGTATACTTGCCTGCGTTGCTATCGTCAGCTGTTGCGGTGGCAGTAGCATCAAACTGCTTTGCGATCTTTTTGGCTACAGCCTTTGCAGAGTCGGCTGCTGTTGTGCCGGCTTCGGATGTATCGCCGGAAAGAGCATAAACTACAGGGAAGTAGTCAGCATCAGTCTTAACATTTACATCGCTGAGAACGTAGTATGTTGTGTTTGCTGCGAAACTCTCTGCCTTAGCGAATGTTACATTTTCGCCGTCTACTGTTTTTGTGTAGAATGTTTCGTTTAGGTTGCTGAAGTTGTCTTCTGTTACAGCACCTTCGGGCTTCTGGACCATAACGCCGTATTCACCCTTTGCGAGGAATACGTTTTCGGTTTTGATCTCGAGGTCGAGCTTGACGTCAACCTCAGGTTTGCCTGTTACAGCAAAGCCAAGACCGTTGTCGTTCTTTGTGCCAGGTGCAACAACGTTCTCTTTGTCGATTGCGTCAACGGTAATACTGTTGCCTGTTGCTGTGAAAACAGGGGTGTTGCCGCCGTCTTTGTCCTTGTATTCAGGACCGAACAGTGAACCGTTTGCAACGATCTGAACGCCGAACTTTGCAACTCTTGCGCTGTCTCCTGCGCTGTCACCGGTTGTGTACTTAGCCAATGTACCTGCTGTCAAACAGGTTGTCAG
>DBWG01000050.1:0-17752 GCA_002308635.1 Ruminococcaceae bacterium UBA1244
CAACAGCCTCTATTACTATTACTATATAATAATATATATATATATATTGAATACCGACTCCAGAACGAAAAGGAAGGATAAAATGAAATTTAACTGCAGCAGACAAAAATTGAACGAAGCAGTGTTAAATGTTATAAGGGCAGTATCTTCAAAATCAACAATGCCTGCCCTTGAAGGCATACTTATCAAGACCCGCAGCGGAAAGCTGGAACTCTCCGGCTATGATATGGAAATAGGCATAACAACATCCATAGATGCAATGATATATACGGAAGGAGCAGTCGTTATAAACGCAAAGCTTCTTTCAGATATCATAAGAAGAATGCCGGAAGATCAGATAACCTTCAGCATAGACGAAAAACTTCTTGTCTATATCTCCAGCGGAAAGTCCGACTACAAGATTATCGGTATCCCTGATTCAGAATTTCCTGAGATACCCTCAGTAACAGGAAGCGACAGCATAACCATCAACGGCGAATCTCTCCAGAGCATGATACGCCAGACAATATATGCAGTTTCTGACAAGGACATCAAGCCTGCAAACAAAGGTTCTCTCTTTGAGATAAACGGAGGTACTATAAAGATCATCTCCGTTGACGGCTACCGTCTCGCCATAAGAAAGGAAACCATAAAATACGACGGTGAAAAAAGCTTTATAGTTCCCGGAAAGTCACTCTCAGAAGTGGAAAAGCTCATCGCAGAGGACACAGAAAATGTAGAAATAACGGTAGGGGACAGACACATCATATTCCGCATAGGCGAATACTCTATAACAACAAGACTTATAGAAGCAGAATTTATGAACTATAAGGCGGCTATACCCTCGATACATTCAACAGAACTGAAAGTAAACACAAGAAGTCTCATAAACTCTATCGACAGAATGTCGCTGCTCCTCAACGAGCGTATGAAAAGCCCCATAAAATGCCGCATAGAATCCGGTCTTATAAAGACATCCTGCAATACTTCACTCGGACAGGCTTATGATGAGTTTGAAATCGAAATGACAGGCGAGGATATCGAGATAGGCTTCGATAACAAATATATGCTCGATGCTCTTAAAAATGCCGAAACAGACGAGGTAAAGATCCACATGAACGGACCTCTCAGTCCGATAGTGATACTCCCCAGCGAAGGAGAAAGCTTTCTGTTTCTGGTGCTTCCGGTGAGGTTAAGAAATGAAAGATGAAAAATTTACCCTAAAAGAACAGGAAGAATATATAAGACTCTGCGATCTTTTAAAAATGTGCGGAGCTTTTGATACCGGAGGTCAGGCAAAGGTCGCAATACAAAGCGGTGAAGTCTCAGTAAACGGAGAGATCTGTGTTCAGCGGGGAAAGAAAATGCGCCGCGGCGACATAGCCGTATATAACGGAACTAACTTTGAGGTGTGCTGATTTGTATATTAAAAGCCTGTCATTCAAAAACTACAGGAACCTTTCAGATTCGGAAATTTTTCCGTCTGAAGGTATAAACGTCATCTATGGTGACAATGCTCAGGGTAAGACAAATCTCATAGAATGTATATGGCTGTTTACGGGAGGAAGATCATTCAGAGGTTCAAAGGACAGCGAGCTTATTGCTTTTGGAGAAAAAAAGGCTCTTACAGAGCTGTGCTTCTATTCAAAAAACCGTGAACAGACCATATCAATAGAAATTTCCGGCGGAAAAAGAAGCGCTGTGCTGAATGAAGTACCAAAAAATTACCTGTCTCAGATAGTCGGGGCATTCTGTGCGGTAGTTTTTTCACCGGATCACCTGACCCTTATAAAAAACGGCCCCGAAGAACGCAGAAATTTTGTTGACGCTGCTGTATGTCAGATAAAGCCCGGATATGCAGTACAGCTTTCAAGGTACAAAAAAATACTCAACGAGAGAAATGCCCTTTTAAAGGACATCCCAAAACACAGAGAGCTTGAAGATATGCTTGATATATGGAACGACCGTCTTGCCGCAGAGGGCGCTGTGATAGCAATAGAGAGAAAAAAATATATCCAAAAGCTTTCTGAACTTGCCGCAGGTTTTTATGACGGTATTTCTGGCGGCAAAGAAAAAATGTCAGTCAGCTACAGATCAGCCTGTCCTGACGATATCAGCTCTGCTCAGGAAATAAAGGAACTGCTTTTAAAAGCTCTTGAAAATAAACAGTCAGATGATATATACTGCGGATTTACGACCTCAGGCGTACACCGTGACGACCTTATCATCAGGATAAACGGCCGTGAGGCAAGGAACTTCGGATCTCAGGGACAGCAGAGAAGTGCTGTGCTTTCACTGAAACTTGCGGAAGCGGCAGTATCCGGAAATGAAACTGGTGAGAAACCTGTGATACTCCTTGACGACGTACTGAGCGAGCTTGACGGAACAAGACAGAACTATCTGCTCCATAAGCTTCAGGGAATGCAGGTGTTTATTACCTGCTGTGAAAAAGAGATAGAAGCCGACAATAAATTCAGGATCAGTTCCGGAAAAATAACAGCTTCGGAGGAATGATCGTTGTATCTTCACTTGGGAAATAATACAATAATACGAAAAAATGATATTATCGGAATATTTGATCTCGATAACTCTACAATATCCCACAAAACAAGGGACTTCCTTTCGGAGGCTGAAAAAAACGGAAAAGTGATAAACGTATCAAGCGAGCTTCCGAAATCCTTTGTGCTGTGCAGGGATAATGATGACTTTGTGATCTATATCTGTCAGCTCTCGCCGGTGACGCTCATCAGGAGAGCTTCTCAGATGAATATATATGCAGACCAGGAAAGGAATGATTTTTAGTGGCAAAAATATTGGTGCTGCCAAAGTGTCCGTACTGCAAAAAAAAGATATCCTACATAGGTGCAATGTTTATGAAAACAAAGGGTGAACACAACTGCCCGTACTGCAAGTGTATCTCCAATGTTGTGATAAGCAGAGCTGCCTATGCGCTTGCAAGTCTCGTTTGTATTTCGTCGCTGCTGATCGTGGTATTGTATTCGATAGCGGGAGATCACAGCAGCTTTTTGGGGCTTGCGTGTGTGCTTGCGCCGTTTCTGATCTTTTATATCGTAACTCCGCTTCTTGTAAGGCTCGTTCCGTGCAAGGACAGGTCTGCAGTGAAAAAGATCCTTGATAAAGCTCCTCAGAGACCGGCATACGAAAAACCCGCTGCGCAGCCGGTGCAGAAGCCGGTTACGCTTGATGTTGACGAAAACTTCTCGGCAAAGTTCATGCGTGCAAAGTCAAATGTTCAGAAAAATGCGGAAGACTCCGCAATGGCGGACGGTGAAACAGACAATACCGTGCCGGAGGTAATGGAGGACATCCGCAATAATGCCGTTGATTTTGAGATAAACGGAAGCTCCGGACTGGAAAGCTTTCCGGAGGACGAAAATATCCGCAGACTTGAATATTCTGAGAATGAATTTGATATGGAAGCATTTGACAGGGAATATGCACCAACTGAAAGCCCGGCGGAGGATGTTCCCTATGAAACAAGTCCCGATGAGGAAAACGGTAGCTATTAAGAAAAGAGGAACTGTATGTACGGATTCAGGTCATGCCCGTATTGCAGGAAGTCATATAACTACGGAAGGATAATATCCGGCAGAGGAAAGATCAGAAGCTGCTGCTATTGTCACAAAAAATTCTCCGTAAACAAAAAAAGCAGGCTTTTTATACTGTTTTGTGCCTGTGTTGTTATGGTAATTGCTGATGTCCTGCTGATGCTTTTGCAGCCGGAGCTGAAAAAGGATACGTTCAGGATAATGGTGATATCTGATGCCGCAGTGACAGCGCTGTGCTTTGCTGTGTCACCGTTTTTTGTAAGATTTAGGAATGTAACAGATACTGCCGACAAGGTGCAGCATGATCTGCACCAATAAGGAGGTTAACATAATGGATCCAAATGATATCTCTCAGACAACTGAAAAATACGGCGCTGATGAAATACAGGTGCTGGAAGGACTTGAGGCCGTCAGAAAGCGCCCCGGTATGTATATCGGTTCCACAGGCCCGAGAGGACTGCACCATCTTGTTTATGAGATCGTAGACAACTCGATCGACGAGGCTCTTGCAGGATACTGCAGCAAGATCGAGGTGCACATCCTGCCGGGTGAGATAATACGTGTTATAGATAACGGGCGTGGTATCCCTGTCGGCATACAGCCGAAATTGGGAATACCTGCCGTTACGGTAGTTTTTACTGTGCTTCATGCCGGAGGAAAGTTCGGAGGAGGAGGCTATAAGGTCGCAGGCGGTCTTCACGGCGTTGGTGCGTCCGTTGTAAATGCTCTTTCCGAATGGACTGAGGTGGAGGTCTGTGACGGAAAGGATGTCTACCGCCAGCGATTTGAAAGAGGAAATCAGGCAACAGAGCTTGAAAAGATCGGTCAGGGCGAAACTACCGGAACGACTGTCACATTCAAGGCTGACCCTGAAATATTTACCGAGACTGATGTATATGACTATGAGGTGCTTTCCACCCGTCTCAGGGAACAGGCGTTTTTGAATGCGGGAGTACATATAGAACTGATCGACGAGAGAGATCCGGAAAATGTCTCAAGCGAGGATTTTTGCTATGAAGGCGGCGTTTCAAGCTTTGTGGAATATATCCATAAAAAAAGAGCGCTCGATGTTATACATCCGGATATAATCCATTTTCAGGCAAAAAATGACGACGATACCGCTTCAGCTGAGATAGCTATGCAGTATAACGAAAGCTATAATGAGCTTATTCTGTCTTTTGCAAATAATATCCACACAAATGACGGCGGTACCCATGAGGAAGGCTTCAAGCGTTCACTCACAAGAGTTATGAACGACTATGCAAGAAAATTCAATATCATAAAAGAGGGCGAAAAGAACCTCAGCGGTGAGGATGTGCGTGAGGGTCTTACCGCAGTAATAAGCGTCAAGCTCAAGGACGCACAGTTTGAGAGCCAGACAAAGGCAAAGCTCGGCAATACCGAAATAAGAACGCTCGTTGACAAGCTTGTCAGCGAAAAGCTCGAACAGTATCTTGAAGAAAATCCCGCAACTGCAAAGGCGATATTTGAAAAGGCGCTTATGGCGGCAAGGGCAAGGGATGCCGCAAGAAAGGCAAGAGATCTTGCAAGAAGAAAGACCGCTATGGAAGGCGCAGGGCTTCCCGGAAAGCTTGCAGACTGTCAGTCTAAAAACGTTGAGGAAACAGAAATCTATATCGTAGAGGGAGATTCTGCGGGAGGTTCCGCAAAGGGAGGTCGTGACAGACGTTTTCAGGCGATACTTCCTCTTTGGGGAAAGATGCTCAACGTAGAAAAGGCAAGGCTCGACAGAGTGTATGGAAATGATAAGCTGATGCCGGTAATAACTGCTCTCGGCTGCGGTATCGGCGATGATCTGGACCTCTCAAAGCTCAGATACGGAAAAATAATCATCATGGCGGATGCCGATGTTGACGGTTCTCACATCAGAACGCTTATGCTCACATTCTTCTTCCGCTTTATGAGACCGCTTATTGAAGAAGGACATATCTATATCGCACAGCCGCCGCTCTACCGCATTACAAAGGGCAAGGTACACCATTATGCCTATACGGATCAGGAAAGAGACCAGATAATGTCTGAGCTTGGCGGAAAGTATGAGATACAGCGCTATAAAGGTCTTGGTGAGATGGATGCAGAACAGCTCTGGGAGACTACTATGGATCCTGCAACAAGGATAATGCTGAGAGTGGATATGGAAGACGCAGCGGCTGCTGATGAAGTGTTTACGATACTTATGGGCGACAAGGTCGAACCAAGAAGAGAATTTATAGAAAAGAATGCCAAGTATGTACAAAATCTTGATGTATGATAAGGAGTTAATATGAAAGACACGGACGACAGTATATTAGGAAATAATGACCGTACCGAAGAGACAGTAAATGAAGATAATCCGGAATGGGACGGATCAGAGAGCGAACTCGTTGCCGATGATGACGCCGAAGAATATGAGATCCCCGAAACAGGGATAAAGCTTTCTTATGTTCTTACAGAAGAAGAATTGTATAACTGCCTTCAGAACAGCAGCTTCTACAAGACCAGAGGCAGCAGGGCGATCGGCACAGCGGTGCTTTTTGTATTGGCGGGAATAGCATTTTTAGTATCGTTTTTTATCGGAAATACTTCGATGAGAAGAGCGGATATGTTTTTTGGAATATTCTGCTTCCTTATGGCGGCGCTGGTGATGATAGTGCCGAATATACACATGAAAAGCGAAGCCAAAAGAGCCGCAAACGGAAAGAAGATAAATGCAGAGGTCTATCCGGACCATATCGACATCGGTGAGGGAGAGGGCGCATGGAGCATTGACCTCGACGGGAACTGTGTCCTTAAAGAATTTGATAATATTTTTATGATCTGCCTCAGGGACGGAAGAAATTTTGCTATCCCCGAAAGGGTCATTGAACCGGAGGTATACAACGAGGTGAAGGCTATCATCGTTTCCGGGACAAAGCCCGCAGAATAAGGAGCTTTATGATATGAAATGCGAGACAAAAATAATTGCAAGATATGCGGAGACAGATCAGATGGGGATAATACACCATTCTGTCTATCCTGTGTGGTATGAAGCCGCAAGGACCGATTTTATAAAATATGCCGGGATAACCTATACCCAGCTTGAAAAAATGGGCGTTATGCTGCCGCTTGCGGAGCTTACGTGCAGATATTTCCGTCCGGTGCATTATGAAGATGAAGTAACTGTCGTCACCGAGACCATTAAACTCAGCGCCGCAAAGATAATATTCCGGTACAGGGTCATTCTTGACGGCGAGCTGATGGCTGAGGGTACGACTACTCACGGCTTTGTAAGCTCGGATACATTCAAACCGGTCAATCTTAAAAAGCTTATGCCTGAATTTTATGCGAAGCTTTCGGAATCTGTTGTGACGGATGAATGAGTAAAAACATTGCCGTATAAAAACGGCTGAACGATAAAACTGAAAGAGGTGCAGACAAGTGGATAACGAAGAGATCATGCAGTCCTCAAGAATTATCGACGTGGATATCGAAAAGGAAATGAAAAAATCATTTCTGGACTATTCAATGTCGGTAATCGTTTCAAGAGCCCTGCCGGATGTTCGTGACGGGCTGAAGCCTGTTCACAGAAGGATCCTCTATTCACAGTATGAAGATAACCTTACTCCTGATAAGCCCTACAAAAAGTGCGCTACCACAGTAGGTAATGTGCTTGGACGGTATCATCCTCACGGTGACAGCTCCGTCTATGACGCTCTTGTGCGTCTTGCTCAGGATTTTTCAATGAGATATACACTCGTTGACGGTCACGGAAACTTCGGTTCTGTGGACGGAGATCCGCCTGCTGCATACCGTTATACCGAGTCAAGGATGAGCAAGATAAGCGTGGAGATGCTGACCGATATTGACAAGGAAACAGTCGATTTTATCCCGAACTATGACGACAGCCGCAAGGAGCCTTCTGTTCTGCCGTCAAGGTTCCCGAATCTCCTCGTGAACGGTTCTACCGGTATCGCAGTCGGTATGGCAACAAATATCCCGCCGCATAATCTCGGTGAGGTGGTTGATGCCGTAAACTATGTTATTGATAATCCCGATGCGTCTCTTGACGAGATAATGCAGTACATAAAAGGTCCTGATTTTCCGACAGCAGGAATTATCATGGGTCAGAGCGGAATAAAAGCCGCTTATGCGACAGGCAGAGCAAAAATTACCGTCAGGGCAAGAGCTGAGATCGTTGAGGACAAAAACGGCAGGAATAAAATAATCGTTACCGAGCTTCCTTATCAGGTAAACAAGGCAAGACTCGTTGAGAGTATTGCCGATATGGTCAAGGACAAGAGAATAGAAGGCATCAGCAATATTGACGACCACTCCGACAGAAACGGAATGCACATAGAGATCACTCTCAAAAGAGAGGCTTCTCCAAAGGTCGTGCTGAACAGCCTTTATCATAATTCTCAGATGCAGATCACCTACGGCATAATCCTGCTTGCAATAGTAAACGGCGTTCCGAAGATACTTACACTGAAGGATATACTTCAGAATTATATTGATTTTCAGGTCGATGTCATTACCCGCAGGACTATCTATGACCTCAGAAAAGCCGAAGAAAGAGCGCATATCCTCGAAGGCTTGAAAATAGCCATTGACTTTATTGACGAGGTAATAAGGATCATTCGTTCTTCAAAGGATCAGCCGACAGCAAGACAGAATCTTTCTGAAAGATTCGGACTCGATGATGCACAGACTCAGGCTATCGTCGCTATGCGTCTTGGACAGCTTTCAGGTCTGGAGCGTGAAAAGATCGAAGAAGAGCTTGCAGGTCTTATCGAAAAGATAGCCGACTTTAAGGATATTCTCAGCAACGGCGAAAGACTTCTTGGCATCATCAAGACGGAACTCAATGCTATCCGTGCAAAATTCAATGACGAGCGCCGTACTCAGATCGAGTCTGTAAGCGGCGAGGTCGATATAGAGGATCTTATCCCGTATGAAGACTGTGTTATCACAATGACCAACTTCGGCTATGTAAAGCGCCAGAAGGTGGATATCTACCGCACACAGCGCAGAGGCGGCAGAGGTATTTCGGGAATGAACAGAAGGGAAGAGGACGTTGCAACAGATATGTTTGTTGCCGGCACCCATGATTATGCTTTGTTCTTTACAAATTTTGGAAGAGTATACAGGATGAAATGCTATCTCATCCCTGAGGGTTCAAGGGTATCAAAGGGAATGAATATCAATAATCTTCTTCCGCTTTCTCCGAATGAAAAGGTAACCTCTATGATACGTATGCCTGAAGAGGGCGACGACGGTATGTATCTTGTTATGATAACCAAAAAGGGTCTCATAAAAAGAACTGCTACAAAAGCATTCCATTCACTCCGCAAAGGCGGACTTAATGCCATCACCATCAACGATGACGACGAGCTTGTATGGGTGCGCCTTACAGACGGAAACTCTCAGCTTCTCATTGCTACACAAAACGGTATGGCAATCCGCATCAATGAGACAGATGTAAGAGATATGGGCAGAACCGCAAGAGGAGTAAAGGCTATCAGACTGAAAGGTGACGACAGCGTTATCGGAATGTCGATACTCAGAGAAGATGCTTATATCCTTACTGTTTCGGAAAAAGGTCTTGGCCGCCTTACACCGCAGAGCGAATACCGCATCCAGTCAAGAGGCGGAAAGGGTCTTAAAAACTATCAGACAGGAAAGCATGGAAAGGTAGCTGCCATAAAAGCAGTAGATCTTGATGATGATATCATTCTTATTTCCGACAACGGCGTAATTATCAGAATAAAAGCCTCGTCAATAAGTATCAGTTCAAGACAGAGCAGGGGCGTTATTCTTATGAAGATGGATGGCAACAGCAAGATAGCAACTATTTCAAGAGCCCCCAGTGAAGACGACACCTCATCTGATAATTTTGATGAAAACGATGACGAAGATATCTGAAAAGAGCCAATAAAAAAACTGCCGCATCATTAAAGGTGCGGCAGTTTTTTTGTGCTTATGTTATTGTGTTTTTTGGTATGATATTTCGGCAATTGTTTCACGTGAAACATTTCGGGTTGTTTTAGTGATATTTGATATTATGCCGGAATGTTTCTGTATTTAAGGGGGTCAATTGTTTCACGTGAAACATTTTTTGTTGTTTTTGAGATGTTTATTGAAGGTGTGTTGGGAAGCATCGATATGTATTGTTATGATTGTTTTTCATAATAGGGGACAGTCTGTCCGAGTGCAAGCTTGTTATCCTCTTTCGGGTCACAAAGCTTACCGTCTTTGAGTACATAATCTGTTGATGACTTGTCGCTCTTAATGGTTATAGTATCCTTATTTGATGTCCATATAATCGGGAACTCTTCGCCGGATATCAGATATTTGCCTGTATGATCTTCATAGATCTCGAGAAGATCATCCTCATATTTTCCAAATGTTATTCCGGACTGTTCATCGTTCTTGAAATACGTTTTCCATGTTCCGACAAAGCGCATATCTGCATTATTTGCGGATGTTCCTGAAATAACAGGCGATGCGTTTGACGAGGAATTACCATCTGAATTGTTGTTTCCGCAGGCTGCACAGCAAAGCAGTGCAGCGAGGGCAAGGATTCCGGCGGTCGTTTTAAAAATCTTATTCATCATCATTATTATCTCCTTTTTGTTCTGAATCATAAACTTCTGATCCGTTTATGATTACTTTTGAAATTTCGTTTGTGTCGACTTTCAACGCACAATCGTATAGTTCCTTTGTGTTCATAAGGGATGTATTAACAGGTGTTTTGGAATATGCAAGGATAATTTCGTATGTTACGTCTGTTTCCTCGGTATCGTTTTCATCGGCATCATCAATACGTCCGAAGCCGTTGTCTGCTTCCTGATGGTCATTTACGAATATCAGATAATACTCAGTGCCGTCCTTCATAATGACCTTTGAATTATTGTAATCATAGGTATTCGGTTTTTCCATGCCGAGGTAAAGAATATCAGTGATCTTATCAATATCCATAGTTGTAGTTTCTTCCGAATGGAGAAGTACCTTGGAAGGTGTAATGTTCATAGTTATTCTATGTCCTTCTTTTACTACGCCGGGAACATCATCGTGTTTGAGATGCTTTACGATACCGTTATTGCGCTCATAGGTGTTGATGTTTTCACGAAGGTTAAGATAATCAGGCTGAGTATGGATAACAACTATGTCATCCGTATATTTGCCGTTAAAATGCTTTAATGCTTCTGTGTATAATTTCTGACCCCTGAACCAGCTTGAAGTATAATCCAATACAGCCTGTTCATCAAGAGTGGGATCATCCTTTATATAGTAATTTTCAAGATTCAGCTCCATAATATATTCATCAAAGCAGTCCGGTTTGTCGGTGATAGAAATAGTGTAAATTACAAGTCCGTTTTCTTCATCCTTTATCAGGTTGTTTATTACATTGAGAAGCTGATTTTTTGTGCCTTTTATTTTAAATATTGCATGAGTTACAGCGTTTGCGCCTTCCTGACCGGAAAAATATTTTCCTTCATAGATATCATATTCCATGAGCATCTGATTATCAACAAAGCCTGTTTTTGTTCCGAATATAAAATCTCTGTAATACTTTTCATCAAGTGCGCTGAGCTTGCGGTTATTGATATCTGTTTCGCAGAGAGGATCAAGTTCTGCGTTTCTTGTTGTGTTTGTTCTTTCATCGGGTGCCTGATAGATCGTGTTGCCGTTGATGATAATTGCAGAGACCTTCTGAGGATCCAAAACCGATTCTTTTACTTCGTTTTCTATAATGCCGTATCCAAAGCTGTTGTCATAGGGTAACTCAGAGAATGCAAATTCAAAGTCATCTGTAACTTCAAGCTTGCCTTCTTCATTGAAATTGATGCCTGATCCGTTATTTTTGTCAAGGAAATAATAGGCTGTTCCGTCCTTCATAACTATCCTGGAATTGCTGTAGTCAATGTTGGAGAATTTATAATTGTCTTCGTTATATTTATATATAACAGAGCTTACTCCGAACATCGGTTCAAGAGTTTGGTTATCAAAGTCTATTACAACGTTTTTCTTCATTTCGTCATCGTAATTGCTGATAGTGCAGTATTCATCTACTTTTGCTCTTACTGCTTCTTCTGTATAAGCTGCACTTGAATTAAGTGTGAGCGAGAATGGAGTCATCTTCATAGACATTACAGAATCTTTTCTGAGGAAATCGGGAGCCTGTGTGTCTGTAAAGACATTCTGAATGCTGTTTTCAACTTCAAAGTCCATCTTGAAGCTCATATCATATACGAGGTCATATTTTACGGGTTCGATCTGGTAGAGAGTATATACTCCGTCTTTATATACCCACTTGCAGTCGCTGTAGAAATCTAAACCTTCAGCATCACAGAGACTTTTTGCCGCAAAGTAGTTATCATCGTTCATTTTGTTGTATTGTGCGATCTTGTTTGTATATTTGCAGAGGTTGATATATTCGGAGCTTATTTCTCCTTTTCCGCCGGAGCTTGCGCCGTAGCCTGCGGTCAGTTCGATATACATTTTAAGCTCTGTGCGGTCATCGCTGAGGATGTATTCTACAGAATTGGTGCTTTCTTCAACTATGTTGTCCAGATTATCCAGCGAGTAGTAAACATACTGATAATCGGGTTTGTTTTCCATGTTTCTGATCTCTGAGAGATAGTCTTTGTTTTCGACCTGATACAGCTCTTTGAGCGGTTTGATCTCGTCAAGAAGGATGCCTTCCGGCTTGAGGATATTCATGCCTTCATCGACAAATTCGGAGCCGTCCTTTTTGGTGATGACCACAGAAGCTATAGATTTTTTGCCGTCGCTTACGATACCGAGGAACTCAGCCTGGAGATCATTGTCAGCGGATTCAAAGCTGAAAGCCTTTGCCTCGTTTACTTCAAGGATGCTGACTTCTCCGTTATACTTATCAGTAAAATCTGCGGTGTGTTTTTTTGTCATTGTAGCGGCTATTGCTGTTGTTCCGAGGACGGTTGCAGACACAACTGCGGCAATGAGGAATATTGTAAAGCCTTTGCGGTTCTTTCTCTTTTTGCCGGCCGAGATCTGGCTGAATACATTGGTTCTGATCTTTTGAGGGTCTATTCCGAGGTCTTCGTTAATTGTTGTTTCTTCGATATTAAAATTCTCTTCAAAGCTGTTGAATTCTTTTCTGAATGATGTTTTCATATTTCAAATCCCCTTTCGATAAGTGCTTTTTTGATTTTTTCTCGTGTTCGTTTGAGTTTTGTTTTTACAGTTTCAAGATTGAGTTTCATTACTTCGGATATTTTTGGAGTTTTTTGATAGTAGAAATAGTAGCGTATCAGGATTTCTTTGTCGGGTTCATCTATTGAGTTTACGACATCAAGCAGTTCTTTGCTGACCTCTTTTTTTTCGGTCTGATCTGCAATATTGAAATCGTCTTCGGGGTCATAGTCTTCGATATTGACGATATTGCTTGTTTTGAGTGTGGATAGTTTATTGATGGCTCGTGTTTTTGCGATACAGCAGATATATCCTTTAAGCTTTTCGGGATTTATTTTTTCTGTATTGTTCCAGAGAGTGATAAAAACATCTGAGGTGACTTCTTCGATATCTTCCTTTGTCATACTTCCTTTTGATACGTTATATATGATGGTAGAAACGAGTGGAGTGTATTTAAGAATTATTTCACCAAGAGCGTTTTCATCTTTTTTCTTAAGTCTTTCTGCAATATCAGTGTCGTTCATGTTTTTACCTCCTGTGCTTTTATTGAAGCTTCTGTCTATAATAACAGCAGATGTATAAGTTTGGGTCCAAAAAAATTTTATTTTTTTAAATTTTTTTTTATTATACTATATTATCCCTGTTTTTATCAATAAAAAAGCGGACGCACAAAAAAGTGCGCCCGAAAATTCATGGAGCTATCGGTCCAAAATAATAGCAAAACTAAAGAGTGCGAAGTGTGGAGTTGTCCGGTGCGGTCACGCACCTATTTGCCGACACAGAAGTGAGAGAAGACTTGTGCAGTGACGGTCTCGGTGACACGTTCACCCGTGAGTTCTAAAAGGCAGTTTATGGCTTCTTCTATAATGACGGTGACAGCATCTAAAGTTATGGAAAGAGAAAGAGCTTCTATCGCTTCTGTGAGGGAATTGAATGCACTCTGTGCGGCACTGCGCTGGCGTTCTGTGGCCAGAATGCCCTGGGAGGCATCTAATTTTGAAGTGCCGATTATATCGGAGACCTGCTTTTCAAGCTCGGATGTTCCGCTGCCTGAAAGAGCCGAAATAAAGATAACATGGCTGATGCGCTGTTTTATGTATTCGCTGTCAAGCTCTGTCGGGAGATCGGTCTTGTTTATGACGGCGAGTGCGGGAGCGTCTTTGAGAAGATCTATCAGCTCTTTGTCATCATCTGAAAGCGGTCTGGATGAATCAAAGACCGCAAGTACAAGACCGGCTTTCTGTATTCTGCTACGTGCCCGTTCAACTCCTATGCGTTCAACAGGATCGTCTGTTGTGTGGATGCCGGCAGTGTCAGAAAGCCTGAGCGGGATCTCGCCTAATATTACGGTCTCCTCGATAACGTCACGGGTCGTTCCGGGAATATTCGTTACGATAGAACGCTCACAGCCGGAGAGAAGATTCATGATCGTCGATTTTCCGACATTCGGACGGCCTGCGATAACAGTATCAACGCCTTCACGCATGATCTTTCCGGCATCGTAGCCTTTGAGCAGAGAGGATAACTCATCTCTGCACTCATTCAGTGTCTGAGTAAGATTTGACGTATCAACTTCAGGAATGTCTTCTTCAGGATAATCTGCCCATGCAGAAAGATGTGCGGCAGTGTTTACGAGCCTGTTTCTTACAGAGTCGATACGCTCTCTTAGCTTTCCTTCCATGCAGGCAAGAGCGGCCTTTGCAGACTGTGAGCCTCTGGCGGAGATTATGTCCATAACGGCTTCGGCTTCTGTAAGCCCCATCTTTCCGTTGAGAAAAGCGCGTTTTGTAAATTCGCCGGCTTCTGCCGGAAATGCTCCGTTTTTGAGGACGGCTCTCAGGACACGTTTTGTAACATACAATCCGCCGTGACACGAAAGCTCTACAACGTCTTCTCCGGTATAGCTGTGCGGCGCACGGAAAACAAGAGCCACAGCTTCATCTATCGGTTCGCCGTCATCATATACTCTCCCGTAGGCTGCCGTGTAGCCTTTCATCTCCGTTATTTTTTTGTCGGTTATTGATCTGAATACCTTTTCGGCAACGGAGAGTGCGTTTTCGCCGGATATTCTTATAACTCCGATACCTCCGACTCCGTTTGCGGTAGAAATGGCTGCTATTGTTTTTTCCATATTATCGCCTCGTATTATTTGATAAGCTGATTATACCACACTTATGCGGTTTTGTAAAACAGTTGTAAAAAAATGTTTCACGTGAAACAAATTGCAGGAAACAATAAAAAATGTTTCACGTGAAACAAATTGCAGGAAACAATAAAAAATGTTTCACGTGAAACAATTTAGTGTATCCACAAATACATCAGCATTGCTCCGATCAGAAGAAATGATATCCCAAAGAACATTTTTCTGCGGTTGAGGGCTGCCGTTCGCTTTGGCTCAATAAAGAACATAGGGTATTCGGGATCAATATATATCGTTCGTATTTCATCAATAAGTGGATTAACATATTTATGATATTTGTAATCAAAGCTTCTAAAGATCTGACCGTTATAATAATATTCATATTCAGGGCAGTATACTATAACAGAATGTCCTCTTCCGGTGGATTGTTTGGTTTCCTTGATGCTTATTACTCTGCCCTGAATGGGTACTGTACATATCCTTTTGCAGCTTCTGGTGCTGACGACAGAATAAATGATAAGTCCCGCTCCGATGGTCATTATCAGACCGCTCGACGCACAGTGAATGAAGAGTTTAGGTATTTTTTCAAATGCCGCAGGATAAAGGATCCTTGACGCAAATATCCCTCCGCAGATTAACAATTCAAAAATAACAGTCATTATCATGTATCTCAGTGAGCGGTCAACAGAAGAAAAATACGTTGTTACCATACATGCGGAAAGAAAGAAATACGATATTATCGGCCATATCCCGTCTATGATACATAAAGTCCCTGCTGCTGCCGTAAGCAAGATCTCAAATATAAGCATCAGAACAGGTGAGGTCTTACTCCTTTTAGTATTAGGGTCAAAATATGTAAGCTTTTCGTTATCTTTTTTGTACCGTAACCCGGAACCGCCGACGTTTTCGTATGTAAGAGTATTTTTATAATTGTTTGGGTCGTTGTTCATATAGTGAGCTTCCTTCCGATTATTTACTAAATTATAGCATAACAGAAGCGCTGAGACAATAAAAAAAACTGCATATAAATGCAAAAAAAATCGGAGTAAACAGATT
Organism: Ruminococcaceae bacterium UBA1244; assembly: GCA_002308635.1. Lineage (GTDB taxonomy): Bacteria > Bacillota > Clostridia > Oscillospirales > Acutalibacteraceae > UBA1213. Next base: position 15,901 of record DBWG01000050.1, read on the forward strand.
ATTGGTTGATATTTCCGTAAGGTAGTGGTATAATAGGGAATGTATTGAAAGAGGAAAGAAATTTTGGAGGGAATGTCTTTGGGAAAGGTAATTGCGGTAACAAATCAAAAAGGCGGAGTCGGAAAAACGACTACTGCGGTAAATACCGCCGCGGGAATCGGAAAGCTTGGAAAGAGAGTGCTTATTGTTGATATAGACCCTCAGGGCAATGCAACGAGCGGAGTCGGTGTTGACAAACGAGCTGCAAGATATTCGTCATACAATGTTATCATTGATGATGTAAAAGCAAAGGATGCTGTCGTCAAGACAAAGTTTGACGGACTTGATATAATTCCGTCCGGAATGGAGCTTGCTGCTGCCGAGATAGAGCTTGTTGATATGGAGCGCAGAGAATCAAAGCTTAAAAATGCACTTGCGCTTGTAAAAGCGGACTATGATTTTATTTTTATAGATTGTCCGCCTTCACTCGGACTTATCACAACAAATGCGTTTTGTGCGGCGGATACTTTGCTCGTGCCGATACAGCCCGAATACTATGCGCTTGAGGGACTTTCTCAGCTTATGGGTACTGTCAGAAAAGTTAAGAGAAGATATAATCAGTATCTTGACATAGAAGGCGTACTTCTAACAATGTATGACGGAAGGCTCAACCTTACTCAGCAGGTCGTTGAGGAGGTCAAGAAATTCTTCCCCAGAAAGGTTTTCTCTGCTGTCATCCCGAGAGGCGTAAGACTTTCTGAGGCTCCAAGCTTTGGCCAGCCGATAATGTATTTCGATAAGTCCTGCAAGGGATCGTCAGCCTATATGGAGCTTTGTCAGGAAATAATAAAGAATAATCAATAAAAGGGAGGAGAGATCGTATGGCGTCAAAACGTGGAGGACTTGGAAAAGGACTTGACGCAATATTTTTGGAGAATGATGCAGAAGGAACAGAATCCGCCGTAACTCTGAAAATCTCGGAGATCGAACCGAACCGTTCTCAGCCGAGAAGGAATTTTAACGAAGAAAGCCTTCGTGAATTGGCAGATTCGATCGCAGTTCATGGAGTACTCCAGCCGCTTCTCGTAAGACCTCTGCCGGACGGAGGTTATCAGCTCGTTGCCGGAGAAAGACGCTGGAGAGCAAGCCGTATGGCAGGGGTGTTTGAGGTGCCTGTCATTATCAGGGAAATGTCAGATTCGGAAATGATGCAGATTTCCATGATAGAAAACCTGCAAAGAGAAAACCTCAATCCCGTTGAAGAGGCTCTTGGATATAAGACGCTTCAGGATGAATATGGTCTTACTCAGGAGGAAATATCACGTTCTGTAGGAAAAAGCCGTCCTGTAGTTGCAAATGCGCTCAGACTGCTCAATCTGCAGGAGCCGATACTCGATCTCATCAGAGACGGAAAAATTTCCGCCGGCCACGCAAGGGCACTGCTTGGTATCGACGACCCGGAACAGCAGATCAATATTGCTGAGCAGATCGAAAAAAATGACCTCACAGTAAGAGATGTCGAAAAGGCAGCAAAAACTATCAATTCTGAAAGAGCGTCAAAGAAGACCGCAAAGCATACAAGAAATTCATTCTTCGATGAAGTAGAGCTTGCACTCAATGAGCATCTCAGCCGCAAGGTAAAGGTAGTAAACGGCAAGGACAGCGGCGGCGTTCTCGAAATAGAATTCTACAGCGAGGAAGACCTCGGCGAGCTTGCAAAGTTTTTTAATAAGGAATAATTTTTTGAAACATATAACAAAAAAATATGGATTATTGCATATAAGTGTGCTATAATATCAACGGAATATTTCAGAACAAAGGAGTTAAACAAAATGATAGACATTAAATACCTCAGAGAAAAACCCGAAGAAGT
>DBWG01000050.1:17838-22680 GCA_002308635.1 Ruminococcaceae bacterium UBA1244
GCAAGCAAGCAGATCCCACAGATCAAAAAGGCAGGCGGCGATGCTTCTGAGATCATGGCAAAAATGAAGGAGCTTGTTGCTGAGATCAAGGACGGCGATGCAAAGATCGCAGAGCTTGACGAAAAACAGACATCACTTCTTCTTTCACTCCCGAACCTTCCCGATGAGGATGTTTGTGCCGGCGGTAAGGAACAGAATGAGCCTGTCCGCTATTTCGGCGAGAAGCCGCAGTTCTCTTTCCCGATGAAGAATCATGTTGAACTGTGCGAGAGCCTTGGAATGATCGACTATCAGAGAGGCGCAAAGCTTGCAGGCGCAGGAAGCTGGGTATACAGAGGCTGGGGCGCAAGAATGGAATGGGCGCTTCTTAACTTCTTCATCAACGAGCATATCAATGACGGTTTTGAGTTTATCCTTCCGCCTCACATGCTTGGATATCAGTGCGGATATGTTGCAGGTCAGTTCCCGAAGTTTACCGATGAAGTATACTGGATCGAGAACCCCACAAGCAGCGACAAGCGCTTTATGCTCCCGACAGCAGAAACTGCTCTTGTAAATATGCACCGTGACGAGATCATGCCCATAGAGGAACTTCCGAAGAAGTATATCGCATACACTCCCTGCTACCGCCGTGAAGCAGGAAGCTACCGCAGCGAAGAGAGAGGTATGATAAGAGGACACCAGTTCAATAAGGTTGAAATGGTTCAGTATACAGAGGACGATAAGTCAGATATCGCATTCAAGGAGCTTGTTGAAAAGGCTGAAAGACTTGTTCAGGAGCTTGGACTCCACTATCGTCTGAGCAAGCTTGCAGCAGGCGACTGCTCGTTCTCAATGGCAAGAACATACGATATCGAAGTATGGATCCCCAGCATGGAGATATACAAGGAAGTAAGCTCCGCTTCAAATGCAAGAGACTATCAGGCAAGACGCGGAAATGTCCGCTACAGAGGCGAGGATAAGAAAATGCACTTTGCTCACACTCTTAACGCTTCCGGTCTTGCAACAAGCCGTGTTATCCCCGCAATCGTTGAACAGTATCAGAACGAGGACGGTTCTGTTACCGTTCCTGAGGTTCTCCGTCCTTATATGGGAATAGACGTTATCAAAAAATAATATTTGTTTTTTACCCCTCCATACTGTTTACACAGACAGTATGGAGGGGATTTTTAGCTAATAGTGAATAATGAATAATGTCGGTCGTGCTTCGCACATTATAGTTGAAAGTCTTTGGAAAGGGGTTCGGGGGAGAACCTTTCTTCAGAAAGGTTTCCCCCGAGAGAACCAGCGGAAAGAAAAAACTGACATTTGGGGCTTGATTATGAAGCAGGAATGATGTACAATAGTATCTCGGAGACAAAAAAGAAAATTGGGGGAAAGAGAATTGGCGACAACAAACAGAGAGCTGATCGAAAAAAGAAGAACATTTGCGATAATATCCCACCCTGACGCAGGAAAGACGACACTGACCGAAAAGCTTTTGCTTTATACCGGAACAATACAGCTTGCAGGTTCAGTAAAAGGAAAAAAGACAGATAAACACGCTGTTTCAGACTGGATGGAGATCGAAAAGCAGAGAGGTATTTCCGTTACCTCCTCCGTAATGCAGTTCAATTATGACGGCTACTGCGTAAATATAATAGACACGCCCGGACATCAGGACTTTTCCGAAGATACTTACCGTACTCTTATGGCTGCGGATTCGGCGGTAATGGTTATCGACGCTTCAAAGGGCGTTGAGGCACAGACAAGAAAGCTTTTCAAGGTTTGTGTTATGAGACACATCCCGATATTCACCTTCATCAACAAAATGGACAGAGAAGCAAGAAGTCCCTATGATCTTCTTGAGGATATAGAGGAAGTTCTCGGCATCCACACCTGCCCAATGAACTGGCCTATCGGCTGCGGAAAGGAATTCAAGGGCGTTTATGAGTTTGCAACAAAAGAAATACTCGCTTTTACCGCAAACAACGGTCAGAGAGAGGTTGAAACAGACAAGCTCAAAATTGACGACCCGAACCTTGACGAGAGACTTACAGATACTCTTGCGGATACTCTCAGGGATGATATAGAGCTTCTTGAAGGCGCAGGTGATGAACTTGATCTCGATGAAGTGCGCTGCGGAAACCTTACTCCGGTATTTTTCGGATCGGCGCTTACAAATTTCGGTGTAGAACCGTTTTTGGCTGACTTCCTTAAAATGACCACACCTCCGCTCCCGAGAAAAACTGTGGACGGAGAGATAGACCCCTTTGACGATCAGTTTTCGGCGTTTGTTTTTAAAATTCAGGCAAATATGAACAAGGCGCACCGTGACAGAATTGCATTTATGCGTATATGCTCCGGAAAATATGACAAGCAGATGGAAGTATATCACGTTCAGGGCGACAAGAAAATGCGCCTTTCACAGCCGCAGCAGCTTATGGCTCAGGATAGGGAAGTAATAGACGAAGCCTATGCGGGTGATATAATCGGAGTATTTGATCCTGGTATCTTCTCTATAGGTGATACCGTATGTTCACCGTCAAAGAAGGTACGCTTTGAAGGCATACCGACCTTTGCTCCCGAACATTTCGCTCAGGTACGTCTTAAAGATACCATGAAGCGCAAACAGTTCGTAAAGGGTATAACCCAGATCGCTCAGGAAGGTGCAATACAGATATTCCAGAATCTTGGCGGCGGTATGGAAGAAGTAATTGTAGGCGTTGTCGGTGTGCTGCAGTTTGAAGTATTGGAATACAGACTGAAAAACGAATATAATGTAGATATCATCCTCGAAAATATGCCATACGAGCTGATACGCTGGATAGACAACGAGGATATAGACCCTAAAAAGCTTAATCTCACATCAGATACAAAGCGTATTCAGGATCTCAAAGGAAAGCATCTTCTCCTGTTTTCGAGCGAGTGGAACATCACATGGGCGCTTGAACACAATAAGGAACTCAGACTTACGGATTTCAGCAAAAACTGATGACTGTACGCACGGTAATTATACCGTGCGTATTTTTGTATTATACATACAGTATATTTTTGATCTGATTTTTATGTTTTCTTCAAAAAAATCGTTATTTTCTTATATAAAAATGAGCAATATATGTTATAATACTCTTATAACAGGATGTTTAGTCAGATAGTGAAATATTACTAATAGTATAATATACAAATAGTAAATCAAGGAGTGATACAGATGCCGTACAAGCAGAATGACGATTTTGACAGCTTTGAAGGATATAACACCAATACAGGATTTTCAGAGGATGAATTCGGTGCAGATCCTTTTGCGGACGGCTTTTATGGAAGTCTCGGAGGTTATTCGCCCGAAAGTGATACCGCAAATGATTATTCAGTTGAAACAGGGAAGTCTCAGGAAAGCTTTCTGCAGAATGAGGATACTCCTCCGGTAAACAGCCTTACATACGAAAGCGTTAAGAATATTGCTACCAAAACCAAAGAAACCATTCCGATTCCGCCGTACAAAGTGACCAAAGCGGATTACGATATTCAGAAAAAAAGCAGAATAATGAGTCTTATTTTTTTATTTGTATTTATGTGCATTGCAATTTTGATGATAGTTTTTGGCATTAATATAAATAATAAAAATGATAAGGCGGTTCAGGATTATAAGGATAACGGCGAGACTGTTATCGGCAGGATAGTAAATGTTGACTATGAAACAACAAACAAAAGCTTCTATCTTGTGGCAAGGATACGGTATAACTATAATAATTCAGAACTTTATACAACAAAAAAATTCAAAGATGATACAAGCAAAAAGGTCGGGGACAGCGTAAAGCTTGTGGTGCTGCCCAGTGACCCGTCAAATCCAAGGCTTGAATCATCCCTTGTAAGCTCCGATAATATGTTATCAATAATTATATTTATTATTATGGGAGTGGTTTTTTCACTGCCGTTTATCATATCGTTCATTATTTTCATAAGATTCCTGAAGGATCCATATAACGTCAAATATTATAAAAAGGAATCGTCAAGATATTATGCACTTCAAAGACAAAGGAGAAGCGGTACTCAGGGTTCTGTCTGGAAAACAGATTTCGGTTCAGTCGGAAAAGAAAATCCGTCAGATATGGATTCAGAGTTCTATACCGGTTACGAAACAACGGACAACAGTTCATATAAAAAACCAAACGTTCACAAAATAAAAACAGACCCGCTTTCCGGACTAAAATTAGCAAGAGCGATGCTGATATTGGGAATAATCTGGATGCTGATCTTTGCGGTACCAGTTGCTGTGATTGCGATACATCAAAAGCAGGATGAGGAATTTTTTGACAGGGCTGAGGCAAAATATGCAACAGTGACTCATATAAGCGCTGTAAAAAGCACCAGCAGTACAGGAAGCAGGAAGACGAAGACCACCAGATCAAAAAGTACCCATTATGATTATTATGCAACAGTGGAATATCAGGTCGGAGATACCCTCTACAGAAGAGGCGAGTTTTTGGTTGATGCCGACACCACGAACACAAAAAAAGTTTTGGTATATATAGATCCGGACAACCCCGGAGACTGCCGTGTCAAGGACATAAAAAACAGCCGTACATGGTATATTTTTGTACTTTGCAGTATCGGCGCAGTTGGCTTGATAGACACCTTTATCAGCCTTTATGCTTACAGGAGCCAGAAAAAAAAGCTGATGCTGTGACAAAAAAATCCCGCTCTGTCAATGATGACAGGACGGGATTTTTTAATGAATAATGAAAAATACAGAACGCCCCGAGGGACTTCATTATAAATTATTCGTTATTTACTATTCATCAAAAACTAAGCCCCGGCACATCGTGTCGGGGCTTTTCTGACCCGGACGAGAATCGAACTCGT
>DBWG01000027.1:0-1309 GCA_002308635.1 Ruminococcaceae bacterium UBA1244
GTGATCCTATCCACCATTGAGGTTTTCGTAAAATCAACGACCCGAAAACGATTAAAAAACAAATACCAGACCGTATTGAATGAAAGATTGGACGAAATAAAATAGTGCAGTATCCATAATGTAAAAACATCTTCAAAATAGGGGTCATATTTCCCGATCACAGCACCTATTTCTTCTGAAGGAACAAGATAATGCTTGGAATTTTTCTCCCTTTTTTCTGCTGCCAGACGAGACACCAGGAGCCAGTATTTGATAGACTTCACCATCTTGCTGCCCACACCAAGCCGATCCATAGCATTCATATCTGAAAAAATATATGGATTCTCTGTAATAGCAAACATTCCTTTAGAGAGCCAACCTTCTCTGATAGGAAAAGACTCGTTTCCTTTGATTTTATATTTTGCTTCACTCATTTTCCTTTATAATCCTTTCCTCTGGGCAGCAGCACTCTCCGCATATAACACCCTCCCATATAATGACTGATGCATTCAGTGCATCTGACACACTTAGCGTCATCTATATGGTAGGAATATTCGCTCACTGTTCCAGGCGTTTTCGTTAATGTGATGGCATTGTGTTTGCAAACAGTTTCGCAGGCATGACAGCCTGTACAAAGCTGATATTTTGTGATCTGGGATTTGAATTTCAGCTCTATCTCGACGGTTTTTGTCCTTTTGGCAACAGGGCGTTTCAGGATCGTGATCCTTAAATTACTGCTGCCTGTCCTGCCCTGTAAACGAAGAAGCGGCTCATGCGTCTTGAAATCAAGAACATACACTTCTCCCAAGCGCTTATTGCCCATATCAAAATTCAGCACTCCAAACGGCTTGAAAAGCTCGTACAATTCATCTGTGATAGGTCTGTTGAGTTCGTAGTTGAAGCTGCTCTCATCTGTTGCGCAGGGTTTAAAATCGATCACTACATTTTTGCTCCTGTCAAGACCTGCACCTCCGGAGCGGGCTTTCCATCCTCCGCTTTCCACATATTCCTGCGGGTCAGTCTTCCCCATTCTTACTGCAAAATCGTAGAGTATCTGATAAAACCGGCCGTCCAGCTCCGGATAGTAAACAGCCGTCAGAAACTGCGACCATCGGCTGTTATTGGGACAGCACCAGCACCCTACACGGGAATAACCTTTTCTGTATGCGTCGTTGAAGTCAATCCCTGTTGTCAGGATGTACAGCCATATATCAAAATCGATCCAATCAATGATGGGAGAAGAAACCTTCTGCTTGCTGATCTTCGGGCTGTTATCCTCACGGCTGTAATGACTGCGGCTTTTTGATTCATTTCTTCTGATTCCATAAAA
>DBWG01000027.1:1468-5474 GCA_002308635.1 Ruminococcaceae bacterium UBA1244
CGGTTCTGTTTCCGGAACCTGCTGACATACTCGATCGTATCCGGTATCTCGATAGTCGTGTTGCCAAAAATATGGATGATACCCGGATTGCTCAGCGCTGTTGTCACAAGATGACTTGTAACGGTAGAATCCTTGCCGCCTGAAAATGACACAAACATGGAAGTCACGTCATAGTCCTGTGAGGCCTTTATAATATAGTCCATCGCTTCTGTAGTGATTGCATGATATCTGTCTTTATTTGCCTTTATGAATCTGTCGATCAAATTGTTAAAATAATCGTAGGTGTTTTCTGGGGAATAATCATCAATCGTATTACGTATCGCTGGGATATCACTGCGTTTTATCTTATCAACGCTGAAAGAGATCTTCTTCCCGTCTGCAAAATAAGTTCCATTGACATTCCAGACGGACTGTTTACAGTATTTCATCGGCTCACTGAGAGCCGCTTCTAAAAGCAGCCTTTCCTCCGGAAAAACAGGCCGGGCATCCGTAGCAAAGTATGCTCCTTTTCCGCCGCATACGGGGCATTGTTCTGTATATGTGGGCACATTACACGAACAACACCAGTACAATTTTGAAGTCATGACAGTCCGCGAACCGCACAATTCGCACTCAGACTGTGATGATGACACCTTACATTCAGGACAAAAGTATGTGATCATTTTAATTCCTCTTTATCTTTGTAAATAAACGCAAAAAAGCATGACACACCAAATCAGTGCATCATGCTCAGAGGAATATCAACTTTAAAAAGGGTACAGTTATCCTGTCTGTCTGTCTGTCTGTCTGTCTGTCTGTCTGTCTGTCTGTCTGATTATGTCACGTTTCATCATTTCTGTCAACACCTTTTAATATTTTTCTGTATTATTTTAGCATATTTTTTCACAATATGCAAGTATTGATGTGAGCAGGCACATACATTTATCTCATTGTTTCCACCATCGTCAGACATTGCAGACAGCCCGCTACCTTTCATAATCCTCCGGGTCTATCCCGTTGTTTCTTGCCATTCGCAGCAGCTCATCCGGGGACGCATCATCCACATCCCCGGCTTCTAAAAACGCACCGCTGAAGCCGCCGCCAAAAGCTGCGCCGTACAGTTCCTGTTTCAGATCTTCTCTGAGGGCTTCATAGTCGATCATGGTTGTATTCCTCCATTACCAATCCAGCACAAATTCATCCACCAGGGAGGGCTTTTGCGAAAAAGCCCCCCTGGACCCCGAAAACGAATTATTTACCAATCCAGCACAAATTCATCCATTACGTTATAATCAGGATAATTATTGTTCCGGTATTCGAGCAGAGCGGCGGTGACATTCACTGCACCGGCTTCCTGTGCCATTGAGATAAATTCAATTATCTGTGCAACAGTGAAGCTGTCCATCTGCTCTACAACACTTGCATCATCCTTTACTATTCTGTCTGAAACGGTCATCTTGTCGAGAATCGTGATGATGTGGTTTACCTTGCGGGTGAATTTTTTGAAGGAGAATTTACCAAGAGTGTAATAAACACCTTTTATTTCATCCAACCGACATGTGTCGCATTCATAGTCCAACTCGCAGTCATCAAGCTCAAAGCCAAAATCATCCGAATATGCGTGTACTCCATAGGCATGAATTCCGTGCTTGTCCTTACCGCTGAACTGATAAACTTCAAGGCGGCATCCTTCGTAGCGGTTTTCTTTGACCTGAGCAGGGTCACGGACAGGCTCCCATACCTGAGCAAAGGGCTGTTTCAGGTTATTATCAGCAAAATACTTCTGCCATGCGGTGACATCTGCCTTATCCATTTCCATCGGATGGGCGATTTTTATTTTTTCGTCAGTTATCGTGTATTCCTGACCGTTACAGTCTATTGCTCCGTTGTCTGTCAACACAAATGTATTGTTTCCCTGCGCCCACACAACGATCTTTGCAATATTCCTGAGCAGGGGATTGTTGATATATGCGTCCTTCCATGCCTGCGCCTTGCGGTTTTTTCCGCTTAGGAAATCTTCAAACAGGACATTGCCGCGGCTTTTCAGAATCTTTTTGGCTGCCTTTTTCATTTCGTCAAAATCCTTTTTGGCAGCTTCGTATTTATCGGTATCTGCACCCTTTTTCGGCAGGGATTTTGCGGTCTTTCCGTTCGGAAGCTCAAAGAGGAATGACAGATCTTTTTGCAGTCTTGCGGTGACGATCTGATTACCAAGATCGTATTCTTTTCCGCCCTGCGTATCCAGACCGATATCGGAAAGGTACATATCACGGAAGGTATCCTCATCAATGCCCCTCAACTCTGCATATTTATCAAGCTCGTGATAACGCTCCGCAAAAAGCATTGCACTGCGGGTATTGCTGTAAAGGCATGCCTGACGGAACGATAACAGCGGCGGTGCATCATTTCCCGAAACTCTGGAACTCCATTTCGGTGCCTGACTTGTAAGATAAGCCATTGTTTCCTCATCGGCACAACGGCAGATAGGATAAGCAAGATACATATTTTTGCTGTGACCCGTAATACCGAGATACATGATAAATGAGCGTACAAATTCCTGCAAAGCATCCGGCGCTATTCTTGATATAATTTCCTGAGCTTCCGGGCAGCTTCCGGGTTCTTGATATCCTCCGATAAGACTATAATCATAGTTAAAGTTACTTCCATGTACCGTCAAAAGCCATGCGGCAATTGCTTTCGGGATTTCTTTTCCTTCCTTGTCAGTCAGAGCAGGAATATCGTCAAAAGTTATACCGAATTCCTTGATATCTTCTTTAATACTTATCGTTTTTATATTATGCTCCTGAATAAAGGTTTCATAGAAAGTCTTTTCTGCCACAAAATCGCTTTCGGAAGAATTCATCTTTCTCTGTATATTTGCATCCTCGTCCATTTCCTTGAGCTGTTTTTTGCATTTCTTTTCTGTAAAGACAGTGTGCAGTTCCCGTACACTTTCAGATAACAATTCATTGATAAACAGCTTTGTATATTCAAGTACCTGTGCGGCAGTAGCAGAAGGAACTTTGTCCATCTCACGCAAACGGTCAAGGATCAATATAAACATTGTCTGTTTTTCCCTATCCTGCATAAGATCAAAAAGATGCTGTTTCCATGCTTTGGCTGTCTGATATGCAAGAAGATATGATAGTAATTCATCATTCTGGTTATTTATATTTTGGGCAACCTTTGGATCAATCTTTTCTCCGGATCTTATTGCATCATCAGATACAAGTATTTTATCAACAGGTATATTGCCGGGGATTTTAGAAAGTGAACCAATGAATATTATTGTTTTAAACCATAACAATCTTTAAAAGCATCCCTTCCGACATATTTTAGGCTGGCGGGGATTGTGACGGATTTAAGCTTTTCGCACCAATAAAACGCACCCTTTCCAATACTCGTCACCCCATCAGGAATAACGACCTCTGTAACACCCTCTTCTTCTGTGTACGTTTTGAGTACACCGTTTTCAATTTCAAAACCCATGAATTATTCCTCCTTGCATTTTGAATAGCGGCTGCCAACAAACAGTAGCCTGTGCTGATAATGTATAAAAATAGATTAACATATTTTTCACTTTTATGTAAGATTATATATTTTGCGAAACCGCTTGCGGTGCAATAAAATGTACACGTCAATCAAAAATCATCAAGGTTCAGATCATCCACCGCACCTGTCAGCTCGATCTGACGCTCGTACAAGAGCAGGTCCTTGTTCTGTTTGAAATATTCTGCATTGCCGTACTGACTGAGGTAGGCGACAGTGTGCTTGTTGATGGTCATTTCCGTGACGATGATAAGCAGCTCCTGACCGCCTGAAAAAACCTCCTTTGCAAAGGCAAACAGGTTGTTGATGTGCTTTTCGGTGAGTGCCCCCTGTGCCTTCATCGCCGCAACACGTTTATTAAAATCTGCTTTGACGGCGGCGAGGGCTTTCTTTGTGTCGCTTTCAGCAGAAACAGCGGCGGACATTTCTTCAAGCGACTTTATCAGCATATTCTGAATGGTCTGCACTTCATCCGACA
>DBWG01000059.1:0-6292 GCA_002308635.1 Ruminococcaceae bacterium UBA1244
CGTTATCGGCTTCATTTCAAGATTCTCATCTATCACCCCGATACCATCAAGTGTTCCTATATAGATAAGTCCGTTATTATCCTCCGCAATGCTGAGCACCGCTGTTGTCGAGAGATTTCCTTCTTTTTCCCAATGTCTGTATTCNNGATTTAGTGTAACATTCTGAAATTACAAAAGTCAACATATTTTTATAACTTTTTATAAAATCGTTTTAACTGTTAAAAGCCTTCTTTTTCCCAATGTCTGTATTCTCCACGCTCCATCATTATGACGCCGGTGTCCGTTGAACCTATCCACAGCCTGTTTTTGCTGTCTTCAAAAAGGCTCCTGACGCCGTTTATTCCAACCGTACGGTCCATGCGCTCAAATGTATTTCCGTCATAGCGGACAAGTCCTCCATAACAGCCTATCCATATAAAGCCGTCCGATGCCTGAATAATATCATTTGCTTCCGAAGTAGGCAGTCCGTTCATGTTGTTATACAGTACGGCAGAATAACCATCGGCAGGCAGTACTGTGTTTACGTCGCCGGTTCCGTTTTCTTCGTTCTGTTCTTCATTGATATTTTCCGTTTCATTCTCATCTGCCAATCCCTGCTCGTAGGAAGCATTAACATCAGTCTCTTCGGCATAGGTCATCACGGCACAAATGGAAACGCAAAGGCACAAAACAAGCATAATGCAAAAAGCCTTTGCGACTCGTAACGCACTTTTCCTATGATGATTGGTATTTTTCTCACGTTTATCGTATATTAAGTTCATATTCATAAACCTCCGTATCTTTTTTTATTATATCAAAACCAGTAATAAATGTCTATACAGAACAGACTCCTCCCTTCGATAAATCGTTTTTGCTGATCAGGGCATAATTTTACTTTTAAACCGCAGAGAGCTGAAAATGCCTTCTTTTTCCATTATCTTTTCATTCTGTTTTTATCAGGCATATTTTCATACAACAAAAACTGCCACAGTACGTTTGAGCGTATTGCGACAGTTTTTCTGCTGTTATTTTCTTTTTTTGCCAGATCTAAAAATTTCCTTTGGAAGAAGACTGTCGAAGCGTGAAACGGCACGGAGCACGGGTATTATCGCAAGCGGAGAGCGACCACAGCAGGCTGTAAGCTGTAGATAAGAGTCTTTATTCTCCGAACTCCTGACCTCCTCGAAGATAAGGACAACGGGACGGAAAACATAGCTTTTTATCAGGCAGGCAACGGCTTCAGGAGTGGATTCCATTTCAAACACCCTGCCAATATCTGCCATTGTCTTATACACTCTGTATGTCACCTGATTGTAGTTTTTTAACGTGGTACGATAAACGAACTTTTTTTGCTTTATTCCAAGAAACACAACATTCTGTGCTCCGTCAGCTATTCCATAGGGAGTTATCACCCTGTTTTTTCCTGCGATGGTTATGCCATCATCACTGACCGAAAAATTCCCCAGCAAAACACTCCTTATCTCTTTTTTGCGAAGCTTTTTACGCTCCTTTTCAAGAACCTTTTCTTCTTCATCGGAATATTCGCTTTCGCTGCTTGTTTTATCCTCCGTTTCTTCGTCAAAAGGCTCTTCTTCAATTTTCTTTGCCATCGCTTTCCTCCACTACTGACAGTACCCATGATCTGTTCTCACTCATACGACAGTTAAGCCGCTTTTCGATACCTAAACTCTCGCTTGAAAGTATCAGCTTATAACTTGCCGGGAGAACTGTATCGCTTGTTTCGTCGTCCATCAATACATTAGTATTCTTCATTACTTTGACGTAAGTGATACCTTTTTCGTCCTTATCCTCCGTAAAAATATACAATCCTTCAGGTGCCCCCTCCTCCGCTGACAGCATCCAGTCGCCTCCTGACGGAAAAAGTACCCTGTCACCGTCAAGTATAAAGGGCGTATCCGAATCGGTCGCACCTGCTTCGGAATGGGACTGTCTAATATCAGAGAAATACATTTTAAGCTCACCGGTATTTGCTTCGGTGGCGAACAAATCAAGCTCGATTTTGACAATCTCGCAGGTGATGCCTGCGACATCCTTTTCCTTGACAAAGCACACCGTATTATATCCTTCCTGTGTCGGTGAAAGCTCAAGATAAAGATCGTTTTCCCGCTCGATTATGTTCTCAGTCAGCGGTATCTTGCCGGGCAAAACAAAGACTCTCCATTTTAGATCATCCGGATTCACGGAATTTATCCTGACAAGGATATTGTTTTCAACATAGCTGATATAAACGGGATAATCCGTATTTTCAAAGTACACGGTCTGCTCCAAAGCATCGCTCTCCTCCGGAACATCACTTGTACCGTTATTGTTTACCGCAACAATGATAACGATAACGATTAGAAAGAGCAGTACGCCAAGGCATCCTAATGCTATATACTTATGATTCTTGATGTTAGTTATAAAATTATTCATTCTGCTTCCCTGCCAAATCATGGTTCGTTATCTGTCGGAATTTCATCTTCTGAAGTTTCATTTCTGAATTGGTCTTCAGCCGGCTCTTCATTGCTTTGTTCGCCATTATCGGAACTTTCATTCTCTGAGCCATCTTCACTGTCGGAGAATTCCTCTGACGTATCCTCATCTTCTGACTCATCGTAGCCTGATTCATTGTAACTGACCTTGTCCTCATCCGAGCTTTCATCGACCGGCTCTTTAACTGTCGGTTCACTGTATTCCGATTCGTGCTTGTCATTGCTCGGTTCAGACTGTCCGTTACTGCTTTCCGGCGGTGGGTAATAGTAGTTAGGCGTTATGTTCTCGGATACAGGAACAGTTATGGTAATGACATCACGGACAGACGTATTCTTTTTGGAATAAACCGTTATAATATAGTTCTGAGGATCGGAATTTTTATTGACCGGCGGTACGAATCTGAAACCGTTGTTTGTGGTGTAATAGTATTCCGTCGGGACCTCCGTATATAGACCGTCAACAAGCCATTTAATCGTTACTCCGAATTTTTCATTATTTCCGAGCATAACAACGCCGATGACATCGCTTTCACCCTCTACAACAAGACTTGCTTCATGGTTCGTTACAAGTCTCTGACGGTTCTCCGTAGAAGAAATATAAGTTCTGAGAGTTACTTTCTCAAAGTTGACTGCCTGCCTTGTAGATGTGAATACAAGATCATTCTTTTTCATCAGCTCGACCTCACCGTTGTTGGTCGTGACATCTAAGGTTTTCACATTCCATTTTGCAATGTTTGTTTCATCCGCAAGCCGTATCTCGACAGACAACAGCTCGTCACACTCAGGCAGGAACAATCGCAGTCGAGCACTATTGCTGATAAGCTTTCGCTGACCTGTATCATCCGGCTCGGTATAGGTCACAAACTGCTGTTCTTTGCTCTGGATATACTTTCTTGCGTCAAATATAATCTTCGACTTGGAAGCTGTTCCGCTCATATAATTCAGAATCATTACGACCTCAGTATCTGACGGCAGATTTCCCGTTTTTTCGAGATCGGTCGTGAATATCAGGTCTATCGCATTGAGCGAGCCTGAACCGGTGTTTTTATTGGTGACTCTGTTATGAAAGGAGAGCATATTGGAAAGAATATATGAATCATGGAAAGAATAAGAATTCAGGAGTTTATTGCCAGCATAAGTATAATTTCCGGCAAAATCCTTTTCCTTTTTCTCATAGCTATAATTCATTATCATAGCCGAGTCTATCTTTGCGTCAATATCCCCATAGGAAACGATACGATAGCCGGTTATTTCATCGACATAAGGTATCTCAAAGGGTATCTCCGTCATCAAGCCGGGACCAATCCTATCAATACCGACCTCAGTCAGATAAACATAGGGTGAATAATACTCCGGTCTTCTCAAACCTGTACCCTTATCAAGACTCGACCTGTATTTGAATGATATTGCAATATCCCTGATACTCGTATTTCCTTCCGATGAGCCGAAGAGTGTTGACTCCTTAGTATCCGGTGCAAACGACAACAGCATCTTCTGACGCTTCTTGTCGTACACGGTCATAGATTTAGCAGGAGTTGCGCTCAGTCCGGCAATAGCGGATCCGTGTCCAAGAGCCATTGTGTATGTATTGACGATAACATTCTCTCTGATCTGCTGGATTATCGCATGGTCAAAAAGAATCGACGAATTCTGGCAGGAAAGACTCAGCTTTTTCGCACTCTGCATATTCTCTGCCGACAGCCCCAGGTAATAGAACACTACATCCTCTGTCCCGTCGCCATAGGTATTCATCGGACTTTGCTTTATCTGCATTACCTTGGAGAAAGGAAGATTATACTGTAAAGCAGTGCTGACAGAAACTGATGCAATGTTTCTCGATTGCTTCGCCGGATAGACATAGATATTTACCGTATCCTTCGTACTTTCGGGATACTTCGTGACAGCAGGCGTCCATCCGCCGTTTGTAAGCTGGGGCAGCTCGTTGTATGAAACCGGTATTGTTACCGGCTCGGATATACCCGAAGGCAATATAAGTTGGACATATTTGGCTGTACTGTCCTGAAGTTCCATCATGCACAACTCGGCAGTTTCCATTTTGCGGTAATATTCCTTATCCTGTGTCAGAGAGATAACACCGCTGTCAGTAATGATCGTAAACAATGACAGACCGCCCACAATCCATTGTGCCTGTCCGGTGCTTCGGTTCATACCTTGAAATGTGATGCTCGTTATCGTTTTTGCGTTCGGCAAAGGCGGGAATATGAATCTGTCCCTGTGATTCGGGTGCAGCATCCACCCCGGATCGGAAACAGTACCCAAATTATCGTAAAGCACCTGATTGCTGCCGTCCGATTTAGCCTCAAACGAGACAGGTGTTTTATTCATGTAATCGTACATTCTCGAAATAACGTCAAAGCTCATCGTCTGCGGCTCACCGTTATAGTCAATGTATTCAACATCTGCCGAAAGGCTTGCCTTGAATTTTGAAGAGGTCGTCTGGTCAAAATCCGGATCATCTACGAGCCACGGCAGAACCTCTATCTCGCAGAAAAGATTGACCACATCTCTTCTGAATGATACCGGATATGTACTTGCTATTTCAAATACCGCTCTTCCGGTGCTTCCGACGATTGAAGAACCTTCGGCTGCATCACGATAGTCAATACCGATCCAGCCAACATCATTTATAACATACTGCATACATGCTCCGCCGTATGCACGTTCGGTTACGGTAATATACTCGATATTCAGCTTATCAAATTCATTTGTCTTTTCTCCGGTATCCTCCGGTATGACCCTGACAGATGTCAGTTCGTTATAGTCCCGGTTTACGCTTATAGAAAATGTTTCGCTGCAGCCTGCACGGAAGCCGTCAGCTGAAAGCTGCTGATTGGCAAGAACATAACCGCTGCTGCCGTTTTTGAACCTCAATTGGAAGAAGAAATGGTTCTGAGAGCCGGAATCTCCGTTTATATTGTTTGCTGTGGGATCATCAGCTACTTTTACAACAACATCATAAGTCTTGACAGTCTTTGTATATCCGAAATCAAGTTGTGTCTGTTCATAGCTCAGGGAATATCGGACCTTCTCGAAGTCTATCGTATCTGATGACGAAATGATCGTTCCCGAGCCGAGATCTATCCTGTATGTCTTTCCCGGGATCAGCAGAAGCTGCAGTTCTATCGGAAATGGCGGAATATATGCACTCTCAACGGTGCGCACAATGTTGTAATCAGAACTTATGCCTCCCGCAGAAACACTCTTACGATATATGCGTCTCTTCCCGATTTTATTAACTGCTCCTACATATATGCCTGAGATCTGCCATTCGTCATTGGAGTATTGGCTGAGCGAAAGCTCTATTGATGTCACCGCACCTGCGTCCGGAAGCTGAACCGGAAACTCTACATAGTTCCCCTCCATCATACCAAAATAATAGGCATAATTGCTTTGCTTTTCTTCCCCGCTCGGCCAGTAACCAAGGTAATTCAGTACCTCCTGCTTGACATTATAATACTTGCTGTTCTTGATTGCCCCGCTCATATCCATATAATTCAGTCTTAACCGAAGATTTCCCAAAGATCCCGAGCCTTCTATGGAATCGGTTTTCAGCCTGATGAGCAGATCATTCGATTCTTTTTCTGCATACAGAAGGTCGTCAGGATTATAATCCGAAAAATCAAACGAAACGGACGAACCCGGTGACAGCTTGTTTCCTGACGGGGAAGCTGTCGTATAATAGATGAACGGCGCCTCCTCAAGAAAATCAAATGTATAGGTAAAGCTCTTCAGAACCGTTCCGGTATTCTTTTCAACACCGTCCGCCGTGTTGGATATACGGCAGGTGCCGTTATATATCG
>DBWG01000059.1:6359-6543 GCA_002308635.1 Ruminococcaceae bacterium UBA1244
GTTTCCTTGCGTTCTATACCTCCGCTGTCTTTTATAATAGCCCTTGCTTTTGAACCTGTGTGTATCTTATAAGAGAGGAGCCTTTCGTATTCAGGCAGACAAGCCGTAAAGGCAAGCGTATCTCCCTGCTGTGCAAGACCGATAGTAGCTACCTGAGAATCCGGTGGTGTCATAAAAAAAGTGA
>DBWG01000046.1:0-2659 GCA_002308635.1 Ruminococcaceae bacterium UBA1244
AAGCTCGGAAAGCCCTTAGACCTGACCAGCGTGTAGCAGAATGACACAGGTACATTCAACACCTCTGCGAGTGCCTGCGGTGTCAACAGTGGTGGAAGTTTTTGCGTTTCTTTTTGATCTAACATATAGTCATCCTTTCCATACCCTTTTATAAAATACAATGGAATGGGTATATTTAGATTATATCAGACCAATCAACAAAATACAAGACTGTAAAATAAAAAAATGTAACAAATAATATTATTCAAATTAGACGAAACCAACAAAGGAATAAATTCTCATTATCCGAATAAAAAACATTGTTATCTGTTCATACTTGTTTTTAATCAGTTTGCTGTAAAATAGTTGGCAACGGATTAAAATATTTATGGTGCAGCATCACGCTGCTTGAATTAGCTTGTTCGGTATAGTATAATAAAATCAATATATAATTGGTTGGGTGTAGTTATGAAAAGATATAGAGTTTATATTTACGATAATGAGGAATACTTTGATATATATAACGAGGCAGAAAAAGAGTACAGAAATGTGCATAAGGGCTTTTATTTGCAGGAGCTTTGCGACTTTGCAAGTATGAAGCATAGTTCTGTAGCATATTTGAAGGAGTATTTGCATCTTAATCAGGTCGTATCGGAAAGGATAAAGTCAGGCAGCAGTGATGAAGCCTTGTTACCGCTTGAAAAAATCGGCTGTGGTTTTTGCTGTTTCTATAATGATGCTGTAAACTCATTCAATGATATAAGAGAGCCTGATCTCCTATCCTCAACTTGGCTGCAACAAGAAGCTGACAAAATAGAAAGCCTTCAGGAAGAAGTAAATACATACATTTCAAACCTTGTTTTCGGCAAAAGAAATCCGCTTTCGTTTCAGTCTGAGCTGAATATTGAAGTTATCAATATCAACGGCGAAAACTGCAAGGTACTTTATCCGAAAAGCATATATGATATTTTTTATTTCTTCTTGTTTGAGATAGTAGATAAGGATATTGTGTTTAAGATCTGCAAACGCTGTGATAAGTACTTCCCGTGTCTTTATAATAAGAATATTCAGTTCTGTGACAGAGTTGATGCTGCATTGGATAAAACCTGCCGTGAGATAAAACTTGAAACTCTTCCGGATACAGATGATGTAAAGCATAAGGCTGATGTTATGGAATTGTTCAAGCGTACTTATGAACGTGTCCGTCATAGAGTAAGAAGGACAAAGGAACAGCAGAAGAAATATAAAGAATGGTCTAAGGAAGCTCGTTCTTTAAGGGACAGATGTATTAGCGGAGAGATAACGCTTGATTATTTTGAAGAATGGCTGTCAAAGACCGAACAGGAAATGATGTAATGATATTATGAGCATAGGAATGAAACGAGGGACGGTGTATCTTGAACCGCATCAGTCAGAGTGGGAAAGATCCGCCGAAGAAACGATACGCACACTCAAAAACATACTCGGCAGCGTTGCAGTAGATATTCAGCACATTGGCAGTACTTCCATTAAAACCATAAGTGCAAAGCCGATCATTGACATTGCCGTTGCCGTGAACGATTATGAGCCTATTCTGAGGAAGCGTAATGTGCTTGAAAAGGCAGACATTATTTTCCGATTTGACGAAAGACCGGAACAGCTTTTGTTTGTTATGGGCGATTTTGAAAAGGACACACGCTCGCATCATATCCATGTGGTGCTTTACGACTCTGACGAATGGAATAATTACATCAACTTCCGTGGTTATCTGAACAGCAATAGCGAAGCCGCAGGGGAGTATGAAGCGGTCAAGATCAGGCTTGCAGAGCAATATCCTGATGACAGGATAGCCTACACAGAAGGAAAGCAGGAAGTCATTTACAGGCTGCTTGAAGAAGCTCGTGTATGGAAAAGCAAACAGTTATCCGAGTAATTGGGACTTCAAGTCCCAGATAACAACAAAAATGCCGTGTTTCCCAATGACAGAACAGGAAACACGGCTAAATTATTATAATATGATATTGATAATTTACAAAAACTGATATATAATAATATCAAATCACGATTTACTAAATCATGATTAGATGTTGAGGTGAGGGTATGTTTATCGGCAGAAAACAGGAGCTACAGTTTTTAGAGGACAAATATAAAAGCAAGGGCGGACAGCTCATTGTACTGTATGGTCGCAGGCGTGTGGGCAAAACAGAAACGCTGCGTGAGTTCTGCAAGGGCAAGCGGCATATTTTCTATTCCTGCCGGGAGGTTTCGGACAAGCTGCAGCTCCGCAGTTTTTCGGGAAAGCTGCTGAAAGAGAACATCCCTGCGGCAAGCTATATCAAGGAGTTTTCGGATTGGGAAACAGCTCTGAAAAGTGTTATTGACCTTCCTTACAGTGATGAAAAGAAGCTGATTGTCATAGACGAGTTTCCATATATGTGTCGTGGCAACGAGAGTATTCCATCTGTCCTGCAAAACCTGTGGGACGAGCTGTTCAAGGACGAGAATATCATGATCGTGCTTTGTGGCAGTGCTATGAGCTTTATCGAAAAAGAGCTGCTTGCGGAGAAAAATCCCCTTTACGGCAGAGCAACGGGCATTTACAAAATGGAAGCCATGTCCTTTTATGATGCGGTACAGTTTTTCCCGAACTATACCGACAGAGATAAGATAATTGTCTATTCAATACTCGGCGGCATTCCTC
>DBWG01000046.1:2681-2950 GCA_002308635.1 Ruminococcaceae bacterium UBA1244
TTGGAGGAGAATATCAAGCGTAATATCCTGACAAAGGGCTGTGTGCTTTATAGCGAGGTGGAGTTCCTGCTCCGTCAGGAACTTCGTGAAACACCCCTTTACAATTCTATCATTGAGGCTGTGGCACTCGGCAACACAAAGCTGAATGACATCAGCGTGAAATCTCTCGTGGAGGATACCTCAAAAACGAGTGTATATCTGAAAAATCTGATCGAGCTTGAAATCATCAAGCGTGAATTTTCAGTTGATGACGGCATGAAGGAGCGGGC
>DBWG01000134.1 GCA_002308635.1 Ruminococcaceae bacterium UBA1244
TGTGGAGCCCGGACTTTCCTCGGGTGAGGCCTTTCGGCACTTCATCCGCAGCCGTTCATCTCACTCCGACATTCATTATAATTGAATAAGCAAAAAAAGTCAACCAAATGTTTTTTCCGTTATAAATATTGAAAAAATAAGGAATTTCGCTCTCTGCGGGGAGCGAGTCAGGGGGACTTTTGCGGAAAAGTCCCCCCCAACACCACCCGAAAACGATTTTCAGTGTTTCACGCACTCAGATAAACTTTCTCAGCTCGGAATCATATTCAAAACCGACTGCGCTGAGCTTCTCGGATATCTGGTTCTTGTCAAGACTGTTGCTCCTGCAGAAATCATCAAGCGTACATCCTCTGTCCCTGAGCTGGGTGTTGATATAAGAATAAAGAATCATCGGATCCTGCGGCAGTGTCATAAATACCTCTCCTTTATTTTTTGTTCATGGATATTATAATATCATAAAGGGAATAATTCAATAGATGTTCCTACAATAATTCGTGCAAATTCCGTCATTATTGTTGTTGAATCTTTCTTATTATTGTGCTAAAATTGAAACAGAAAACGGAATTGCCGTTTTCCCGCTGAAGGAGCGGATATAAAGGAAAAAGGGGCGTACATTATGTGCGGATTATGCGGTTTTACAGGAAAGATGACCGATCGTGACAAGGTGCTTGAAAACATGACCGATGTTATCACCCACAGGGGGCCGGACAGCTTCGGCTACTACAAGGATGACGGAATATCAATGGGTTTTCGCCGACTTAGTATCATTGACCTCGATCAGGGACACCAGCCGATCTACAACGAAGACAAAAGTCTCGTGCTGACTTTCAACGGTGAGATCTACAACTACAGAAATCTTCGTGAGGAGCTTGTCGATCTCGGACACGTTTTCTATACTCACACCGACTCCGAAGTGCTGATACACGCATTTGAAGAGTGGGGCGAAAAAATGCTCGGAAAACTCAGGGGTATGTTCGGCTTTGCCATTTATAATACAAAAGACAGGTCGGTCTTTATTGCCCGTGATTTCTTCGGCATAAAGCCCATGCACTATGCTGTCATTGACGGCGAGCTTGTTTACGGCTCTGAAATAAAAAGCATCCTCGAATACCCCAAGTACGAAAAGAAATTCAATTACAGGACTCTCGACAATTATCTTTCGTTCCAGTATGCCGTACCGCCGGAAACATTCTTTGAGGGTATCTACTGCCTTCTTCCGGGACACTTCATGTGGTATCGTGACGGCAAGGTAAAGATCACCCGCTATTTTGAACCCACATTTAAGCCGGATAAAAACCTTACAATTGATGAAGCCGTCGATAAGATCGAATCAGCCTTTGAAAATTCGGTGAATGCCCATAAGATAAGCGATGTCGAGGTAGGCTGTTTCCTGTCGAGCGGTGTGGATTCGAGCTATGTTTCAACATATTTTGCGGATCAGAAAACATTTACCGTCGGCTTCGATTTCGGCGAACACTACAACGAAATAAGCTGGGCTGAGGGACTTTCAAAGGAGATCGGCGTTGAACACCATACTCACCTTATCGGCTCGGAAGAATTCTGGGCGGCTGTCCCGAAGGTACAGTACCACATGGATCAGCCTCTTGCTGACCCGTCATGTATCGCACTGTATTTTGTGTCAAAGCTTGCAAGCCAGTATGTAAAGGTGGTTCTCTCCGGCGAGGGCGCAGACGAGCTTTTCGGCGGATATACCATCTATAACGAACCCCACGTTTTCAAGACCTATCAGCGCATAGTCCCCAAAAAGCTCCGCTATGCCCTTATGAAAAAAGCTAAAAAATGGCCGCACATCAAGGGCAGAGGATATATCATAAGAGGCGCAAGAAAAACCGAGGACAAATTCATCGGCAATGCCTTTATGTATGACGATGAGGAAAAGCGCAGGATACTCAAAGACCCTTCCATCGTCACACGCCCGCAGGATCTCTGCAAAAAATACTATGAACGTGTAAAGACCTACGACGACGAAACAAAAATGCAGTATCTCGACATAAACCTCTGGATGGTCGGAGATATCCTGCTCAAAGCCGACAGGATGAGCATGGCAAATTCTCTTGAGCTTCGTGTTCCTTTCCTCGACAAAGAGGTCTTCAACGTTGCCCGCACACTGCCGACAAAGTTCAGGATATCCCACGGCACAACAAAGTACGCTATGCGTCAGGCGGCTCTGCGCCATCTTCCAAAGGCAACGGCTCAGAAAGAGAAGCTCGGTTTCCCTGTTCCTACCCGTGTATGGCTCAAAGACAAAAAATATTATGAAAAGGTCAGGGAAGTCTTCACATCCGACACCGCAAAGAAATTCTTCAACACCGATCTTATAGTATCCTATCTTGACGACCACTTCAACGGCAAGGAAGACAACAGCCGAAAGGTCTGGACGATATACGTCTTTCTCCTCTGGTACGGTATTTTCTTCGGCGATGAAACCACCGTCAACCGTCCCGAAGGTGTTACACAGCCTTCAAACAATATTTAACAGGCACGATAAAGGACTGCTGCATTTTACTGCGGCAGTCCTTGTTTTATGTGTCAGAATGTGAATGAAGTGTTCACTGCATCGCTTGGCATACGCCAGTCGCCTCTTGGAGAAAGTGTGACAGTACCCACCTTCGGGCCGTCCGGCAGACAAGAACGCTTGAACTGCTGTGAGAAGAACCTTCTCAGGAATGTTTTAAGCCACTTTTCTATTGTTTCATCCGTGTACTTTCCTTCAAAGGCTTTCTTTGCAAGACGCAGTATCTTTTCGGGAGTGAATCCGAAACGTACAAGATAATAAAGGAAAAAGTCGTGAAGCTCATAGGGACCTACAAGGTCTTCCGTCTTCTGCGATATCTCTCCGTCCTTCGGCGGAAGAAGCTCCGGACTTACGGGAGTGTCGAGTATATCAAGAAGGGCTTTTTTAAGCTCGCCGTCTGTATGGTCGGCTTCGTATGCGGTGAGATGGCGCACAAGAGTTTTGGGAATGGACGCATTTACCGCATACATAGACATGTGGTCGCCGTTATAGGTCGCCCAGCCTAAAGCAAGCTCGGAAAGGTCGCCTGTTCCGATGACAAAACCGCCTGTTTTGTTTGCTATGTCCATAATTACCTGTGTACGCTCTCTTGCCTGACCGTTTTCAAAAGTTACGCTCAGGTCGTCCATGCTCTGACCGATATCCTCAAAATGCTGTTTGACAGCCTTTGATATGTCAATATCCATAAAGCTCACGCCGTAGGACTCCGCAAGTATCTCGGCATTGCTTTTTGTGCGCTTTGTCGTTCCGAAACACGGCATCGTAACGGCTATGATATCCTTCCTGTCCCGCTTCAGCATATCCATAGCATGAACAGCAACTATCAGCGCAAGCGTGGAGTCAAGTCCGCCCGACAAGCCGATCACAACTGTCCTTGCATTTGTGTGCTTTATCCTTGTTGCAAGACCTGTTGCCTGAATGGTCAGTATCTCCTCGCATCTTTCGTCAAGGTGCGCCTTGTCGGACGGAACAAACGGTGTCGGGCTGATATATCTTTTCAGTTCAATATCCTTTTTCGGCAGATGGAAAACAACGCTGTTTGTATCACTGCTTCCGGAAAAGGTATTTTTTCTCATGCGCTCGCCTTCCATTTTTTGCAGGTCAACATCCGCATAAATTATGCCTTCGCTGAACCTCTTTGACTCCGCAAGTACAGCGCCGTTTTCACAGATAAGGTCGTGTCCCGAAAAAACAAGGTCTGTCGTACTTTCTCCGAGACCCGCACTCGTATATACATATACCGCCTGAAGCCTTGCAGACTGGGATTTTACAAGCATCCTTCTGTAATCGGCTTTTCCGATTATCTCATCGCTTGCCGAAAGATTTGCGATAATGGTTGCACCTCTCATTGCAAGCTTTCCGGAAGGCGGTTCGGCAGTCCAGAGATCCTCGCACAGCTCAACGCCAAGCCTGAATTCCGGCATATCCTCACACTTGAATATCACGTTATTACCAAGGAACACACATTTATCATCGAGCATTTCGATCATCAGCATTTTTTCCGGTGCAGGAGTGAAGTGTCTCATCTCATAGAATTCGGAATAATTCGGTATGTGCTTTTTCGGCACAAGACCCATTATTTTTCCCTGACAGATAACAGCCGCACAGTTATACAGCCCTGAATTTGCTCTTACAGGCAGACCGACAAGTATTACAGCGTCAAGCTTTGCTGTTTTTTTGAGTATCATTCCAAGAGCTTCCTCAGCAGAATCAAGGAGCGCTTTTTGCAGGAAAAGATCGGAACAGGTATAACCCGTTATGCAAAGTTCCGGAAACACGATAAGAGACGCACCGTTACCGGCAGCTTCCTTTGCCATTGAAATTATTTTTTGTGCGTTGCCCATGCAGTCGGCAACCTTTATTTCAGGAGTTGCACACGCTGTTCTCAAAAAACCATCCTTCATTTTTATCCCCCCGTTTTTTTAGTAAATACATTATACACCATCACAAATAATTTTTCCAGCAGATATTGAAGGTCAGCACAAATATGTCATAACGCACAAAAAATCCCCCGCTCCCGGAATGAACCGGAAACGGGGGACATTGATACTCAGTTCAGATTATTTTGTAACATTTACTGTGAATGTCTTTGCAGTTGTTTTGCCGTTGCTGTCCTTAGCTGTTACCTTTACGCTGTAAGCAGAGATCTGGTTGAGCTTGATAGAAACAGTCTTGTTTGTGCTGTAGTTCTGATATGTTGTCCAGCTGCTTGCTGTGCTTGTCTTGTACTGGATGCAGTAAGTTGTGTTGCCTGAACCGCCTGTTGAGTTAGCTGTAACAGTAACCTTGCTGCCTGCCTTCATGCTTGTGGTAGAAACCTTAGAGGTGTTTACGAGAGCGGGAGAAACAACGATGTTAACATACTTTGAAGCATAAGTGGTGTTAGCGTCCTTAACGCTGATCATTACGTTGTATGTGCCTGCTTCTGTGGGCTTGAATGTGAAGGTGTTTGTTGTGCCGTAGTTTGCAAGAGTCTTCCATGAAGCGTCTGTGTTCTTCTTGTAGTAGCAAGCATACTTGTAGCTGCCTGCACCGTTGGAACCTGTAGCTTTTACTGTGATTGACTGGCCAACAGTCATCTTTGTCTTAGAAGCTGTAACTGCGCTGATAGCAAGGGGCTTAACTACCTTGAAGCTGATTGTCTTTGAATCGAGCTTGTAGCCATAGAAATCTGTTACGTTAAGAGTAGCTGTATAGCTGCCTGTAGATGTGGGAGTCCATTTGAGGTCGCCTGCATGCTGATCGCTGAGAGTTGCAACGGTAGCAGAGCCCTTCTTGATAACGATCTCATACTTGCTGTACATACCATAGTGCATTCTTGCATCTTTGATAACTGATTTGAAGGTAGCTTCCTGATTAACGATCGGAGAGGGCTTTGTTACTGCGAAGCTTGTGATCTGGGGATTAAGAATTGTGAAGTATGTTGATGATTCGGGAAGCTGGAAGCCATAGAAATCCTTTACTTTGAGAACAGCCTCATACTGACCTGCAACGTTTGTCTTGAACTTGAGGTTTTCGGGCTGAGCGTGCTGATCGCTGATTGTCTTTACAACCTTGCCGTCCTTCTTGATGTCGATCTCAAAGCTGCTGTACATACCGTACTTCATGCCTGCGTTTTCAAGAACATAATCAAAAGTAACATCTCTGTTGATGTACTGAACATAAGGAGTAGCATAGAATGCTGCCACACGGCTCTCAACAACATCGAATGACATTGTAGCCACACCGCTGTTGTCATACCAGTCGCAAACTACCATCTTAGCTGTG
Organism: Ruminococcaceae bacterium UBA1244; assembly: GCA_002308635.1. Lineage (GTDB taxonomy): Bacteria > Bacillota > Clostridia > Oscillospirales > Acutalibacteraceae > UBA1213. The sequence continues at coordinate 5,804 of DBWG01000134.1, forward strand.
TATGTGCCTGCAACTGTGGGAGTGAATGTATTTCTTCTCATTGCGCCGATCTGATAGTCAAGCTTTGCTACCTGCTCGCCGTTGAAGTATACATAGATGTTAGCCCACTTGTAAGAGTTCTTATAGAGCTGAGCGCCTTCAATTGTAGCACCGAGAGTAAGGCTTGAATTTACTCTTTTGATAACTGAGCTGCTTGATGCCTCAAAGTTTTTGATGTCAAGACCTGTAGCATAAGCCTCGAAGGTTGTTGAAACCTTAGCGAACTGATAGCCGTAGAAGTCTTTCATATCAAGTGTAGCCTTGTATGTGCCTGTATCTGTGGGATAGAACTTGAGGTTCTCGGGATCGCAGTGAACATCGCTGAGAGTTGTAACGACCTTGCCGTCCTTCTCGATGATGATGTCATACTTTGAGAATGCACCGTAACGCATAGCAGCGTTTACAGGCTCTGCATCGAATGTTACATACTCGCCGAGCTTTACTCTGCTCTGAGAAGCCTTGAAGCTCTTGATGTAGGACTTGATTACTGTGAAGCTTGTTGTTGCTTCAACCTGCTTGTCAGACCAGTCAACAACAACGAGCTTTGCTGTGTAGTTGCCTTCTGCTGAGGGAGTCCATGTATCTCTTCTCTGGTTGCCGCGGTTGTAGTTGAGAGTAGCAACTGTTTTGCCGTCCTTCATGATGTAGATGTAAGCTGATTTATAAGAGTCACGATAGAGTGTGCCGTTCTGGATGTCGCCCTTGAACTGGATGGGATTGCCTACTCTATGATAGTAGCAAGTGCTGTTTGCGTAGAAAGAAGCAATAGAAAGCTCAGCCGATGTACTTACTGTTGCTGCGCTTACGTCTGTGTTAGCTGCTTCGATAGCGCCTGCTGTCAGAACTGTTGCGCCTGACGCAACGATGAGAGATGCCATGATGATCGATACGGAACCTTTGAACCAATTCTTAGCCATTGTAATCACTTAACCTTTCTTTTCTCGTTTTTTTATTTTGTCTTCGTGTTTTCTTTACTGTGGCTATATGATAACATATCGTTTTTAAAAAATCAAGAGTTTTTTCATAATTTATTAATAATTTATTAATCTTTATAGGACTAAACAGTTACAATAATTACACGCTGGTATATTTAGGCATATTAACCAATATCACGGATTTCCATAGGATAAAACGACCTTCACAGCCCCTGTTTTTTGCATTATTATGACAAAAAAATTAGCATAATCTGGTTTTTGGGCAGATCAGCCAGTATGAATTTTTTTAAAAATTTGTTTAATGAATTTTAATAATTTATGAACAAGAACTTAAAAAGATATTAAATTATGAACAAAAAATTATGCCGTAACATTCAAGCTCCAGAAACGTCAGGACGATCCGGCACCAGCCGGCTGCAAAACAGACACATTATCCGCTATATAATGTATGCTGTTTTCCGCAAATGCGAAGTGTGGAGTTTGGAGTGCGGAGAACGCCGCCTGATGTATCGGAAAGGCTCTTTGCGTTTTAAATATGTTCAGCAGGATCACCCGCCGTTTTAAACACGTCCGGTGTAGTCACGCACCAGTCCGCTGCCGATAAGGCGGAGCTGTATTTATGAACACCAATGACACCCATTCATAAATTTGCTGTCAGATTATGAACTCGGAAACATTTTGTTCATAATTGAGAGTTCGTAATCACGGTTTCCGAAACAATTTGTTCATAATCAGTCGCCGCATTTACTCACATTTTTATAATCATAAATTACTCAAACTCATAAAAAGCTTGAATTTTCACCCTCTTTTCAGGGGTTTTTATTTGATTTGTTGTAATTTTATACAATTTTTATCACTTGCATTACTGTATTATAGCTACAAGGTAAATCTTGAATAAATTATTAATAAATTATTAAAAAACTCTTGATTTTTTAAAAACGGTATGTTAATATATAGACACAGTAAGGATTACGAAAAACGAGAACAAAACTTCAAGTGAAAACAAAAAATTCAAAAAAGAAAGGTCAAGTGATTACAATGAACACAAAGAAAATCTTCAAGAGTACAGTAGCAATGATCATGGCTTCTCTCGTTATTACAGCTGGTACAGCAGTAGCAGCAACAAGCGCAGTCGAAGCAGGCAGCGTAACAGCAAGCGCTATCTCCATCCACGAGTTCCAGATCAGAGACTTCAAAGCATACAATCCTTACGGCGGTCAGATGAAGACCAGCGCTCCCGTTGAGTTCAGCTTTGATCTCTCAGAGGCTGACAAGGGTTCTTACAACACATACATGACATCATACGTTGAAGTCACAAAAGACGGCGTTCAGCACGCAATGATCAACTTCAAGGCCGGCGACACAAAGTGCAGATTCAACCCCACAGAGGCAGGCACATACACCGCTAAGATCTATGTTGTTGACTGCCGCGGCAACTACGGTTCAAAGACCATCAACTTCTATGTAAAGAACCTCGACGATGTAAACATCTCCAAGTTTGAGATCGTTCCTATCTATGGCGGCGGAATGACTATAAGCAACTCATTCAAGTTCAACTATCAGATAGACAACGCTCAGAAGAGCAACAACCGTTACACCTGCGCTTACATCGAGGTAATGAAGGACGGCGTTCAGCACGGCTACATCGACCTTAACTGTGACAACCCCAACACAAAATGGTGGACAAACGAGCATGGTCACTTCACAGCAAAGCTTACCGTTGTTGACTATTACGGTCACTATGCAGTCCGCACGATCGGCTTCGATATCGACGGCAGATCTTCTGATGCTCACATCGACTACCTCACTCTCAACACTCCTTCCGGCAAGCTCACAGCAGGAACTCCCATAAAGTTCAACTACGGCGTATCAAATGCTTACACAAACTATGACCGTTATACCTGCGCTCAGATTCAGGTAAGAGAGGGCGGCAAAACCGCTAAGGACGGCACAGTTGTTGATACAATTGATGTTAACGTAGACAAGGACAGAAACACATGGAAGTGGACTCCCGCAAAGGCTGGAAAGTACATCCTTGTATTCAACTTCACAGACGGCTATCGTCACTATGATGTAAAGTCCATCGCTGTTGAAGTAGGCGAGCGTCTCACAGCTTCCGCAACTATCTCAAAGACAAGCATCGACCTCGGTCAGGCAGTAACATTCACAGGCAACGGCGTTAACGGTGCAGGCGGATACAAGTATCAGTTCATATACAAGAAGGTCGGCGACAACAACTGGACGACCTACAAAGATACAAGCACATCAAATACCTCTACCTTCAAACCCACAACAGCAGGCACATATCATCTCCAGGTTCTCATCGAGGATGCTAACGGCGGACACGCTTCAACATGGAAGGAAGTAAAAGTCCTCGAAGCTATGAAGGTCACCACCAGCGTTTCAAGAACAAACATGGATGTCGGTCAGTATCTGACAATTTCCGGTTCTGCAACAAAGGGTTCAGGCAACTATAAGTATGCTATCTACTACAAGAAGTCAACAGACGCTTCATGGAAGACTCTCAAGGGCTTCAGCACAGCAAGGAGCGCAAGCTACGCTCCCACAAGCGCAGGCACATATCACTTCATGGTTCAGGTTCAGGACAGCAACGGCGCTTATGCTTCAACATGGAAGAGCGTAACAGTAAAGAGCAAGCTCGTTAACAACTCAAAGATCTCTGCTACTACAGCTAAGGTAAACAAGGCTCTTACAGTAACAGGTGCAGCTTCCGGCGGTTCAGGCAACTATCAGTATGCTGTTGCTTACAAACTCAGCACAGCTTCAAGCTACACAACGGTTCGCGGTTTCAGCACAACAAAGACAGCTTCCGTTAAGTTCTCCGCCGCAGGCAAATATACGGTTCGAGTTGCAGTAAAAGACAGCAACTACAACACAGTTTATAAATATCTGACAGTAAGTGTAACAAAGTAATCACTTGAAGGATAGTTTCCCTGTCTCCGGATCATGGGTCGGAGGCAGGGAAATCTATTTTTACGGCTTTTTCACTCTGTCATCCGGCTATCCGGCGTAATCGTAAAAAACGTATAACAAAAACTGCAAGGCACAGCTGTCCGCTCAGCTGTGCCTTTATTTCATGCCATTGCAAAAATCAGCCGTTTTAAACCATCCGTTTAGTCACTGTCGTTATAATTGTACGGGATGCGTTTCAGTTGATTGAAATTTCCGTCCGGAAGGTTTATAATAAAATCAGTAAAAACGACCGGTGAAAAAAAAAATTAAACGGAGTGATCATAATGAAAAATTTCAGCCTGATGTATCCCGAAGGAAAACAGCCTGCTTTCAAAATGCTCAGCAGCGATGCCTGCAATGACCTCTCCCTTGATATGATAATCGAACAGATCGTTGAAAGCGATGCGGAAATGAAAACAATAAAGCGCATGATGATGGAGATCGAGAGCGATCCGGCAGTCATCCGCTACCGCTGCGATATCTTTGAAGATATCCTTGAATTCCCTGAACTGCGTGAAAAGCTCAAGGAGATGCTCGAACAGCTTGACTATCTCAAAAACTTCAACAAGTCGTTCAGAGATGAGTCAATCGCTCCGGTCTGGCAGCTCATAAACCGCCTTCTTGAACTTGGCGCATATATCGACTGCATAACCGGCATACACAATGCCCTCAACAACAACCCGATACGCTCCGAAGGTCTTAAAAGCCTGAGAGAATATGTCTCTTCGGTTTATACCGACAGCGGATTCGACCAGCTCAAAAAGGATATCAGCAAACTTACCACAGAAACATCAAGAATAAAAAGCATAACCCTCGGCGTTAATCTTGACGAAATGCTCCGCCCCACCTCTGTCGGATTGATGTCTATCAACAAGGAAAAATTCGACCACTCCACTATCCTCGATAACTTCCTCGGATATCTGTCCATGTTCTCAAACGTGATAACAAAGCCCGCCAGCGCAGGTTCCGCCTTCAACGGCATGACAAGAGTACATTCCGTCGGCAACTCGGCAGGCGATGACCCGCTTATGAAGAACCTCACCCGAAATGTTTCGGATATGCTCGGCTCAACTGTAAAGAACCTCAAAAAGAACCTTGCACAGTATATCAATATCAGCGGCTACAGCCTTACAAAGCTCATTCCCGAATTTCTTTTCTATATAAGATGGGCGGATTTCTGCAGCAGGATACAAAGATCCGGAATGCCCATGTCAAGACCTGAGATACTCGACACTGACAGAAAGCTCATGTCCGCAAAGGGCGTTTATAACATCAAGTTGGCTACGCTCAACCTAAAAACAAAAACCACAGATATCGTCCTCAATGATTTTGAGTTCTCCGAAGAACACGGCATCTATATAATGACCGGCCCCAACAGAGGCGGCAAGACCACCTTCACTCAGGCAATAGGACATATCTTCCTTCTCGCTCAGCACGGTATTTATGTTCCCGCAAAATCCGTCAGCCTTTCACCCTGCGACAATATCTATACCCACTTCCCGGCGGACGAAAACAAGACCGTTGATCTCGGAAGACTTGGCGAGGAATCAAAAAGAATAAGCAGCATCTATGCCGAAGCAACTGAAAACAGTATCCTGCTCTTCAACGAGCCTCTTGCAACAACATCATTTGCCGAAGGACTTTATATCGCAAAGGACGTTGTACGTGCGCTGAGATTCCTCGGCGCAAGAACGATCTTCAACACCCACATGCACGAGCTTGCAATGCACCTCGACGAAATGAACGCAATGGAAGGCGATCTTAAAGTCGCATCACTGATAACAGGCATCCACGAGGGCAAAAGATCATACAAGGTATTCCTTGCTCCGCCCGAAGGTGTCAGCTATGCAAAGGATATCGCAGAAAAATACGGCGTTACCCTCGCTCAGCTGAAAAGCACCAAAACAAGAAACTAACAATAAAGGAGCGGTCACCATGACAAACGAACAGCTTACAGTACTTCATCTCCCATATCCGGACGGCACCGAAAGAACCGTCCGTGTGTTTGTTCCCGCTCACGAGGAAGGGAACAAGCTTCCCGTCATATACATGACTGACGGTCAGAATCTTTTTGAATTTGACAATGAAAAACTGCTCGGCTGCTGGTTCACCCGTGAAGCCGTCAGAGCCGAATCAGAAAAAAGCGGACGTTCTGCGGTCATAGTCGGGATACATAACGACCGGGGCTTTGCCGAAAGAGGCAACGAGCTTACTCCCGCTTCCATCGGTGGGTTTGATCTTCCGGATGATATGCCTCCTCCGATACGTGATTCATTCGCTCCCTGCGGAGAGGTCTTTGAAGATTTTGTTATCAACACCGTAATGCCGGCCGTTGAAAAGCAGTTTCCGGTAAAAACAGGCCGTGAAAATACAGCCTTCTGCGGAAGCTCCTCAGGCGGTCTTGAATCATTCTACATTGTAATGAACAACCCTGACAAATTCGGTGCAGGAGGAGTATTCTCCGCTGTTTTCATGCTTTATTTCAAAAACGAGCTTGAAGCATGGATACGCAAAAAGGCAGGCTCTTCAAAAGAACAGCCGTTCCTGTACATATATGCCGGAGGCGGCGACGAAATGGAAAAGGTCATCTGCGCTTCAACGGAATACGCCTGCTCTGTCCTCAATGACTGTTATCCCGCCGGCAAAATAAAAAAGGTCATTTCTCCCCAACTCCGCCACCATGAGACTTCATGGGAAATACAGTTCAAAACTTTTATAGATATGTTCCTGTAATATCATTCCCGCCCCGGCATCTGATGTCAGGGCGGGTTTTCTGTTTTAAGACGCTTGTTTTATTAATCATTGACATATCGGGTATTTTTTTATATAATTTTATTATACTTGGGATAACTATGGTCTTATATGCACACAGCATTACAAATAACGGGAGTGATATAATGAAAAACCTTAACTGCATCAACTGCGGCGCTCCTATGCGGATAGATGTTTCAGCCGTTACAGCCGTATGCCGCTACTGCGGTACGGTCCATACTCTGAACCATGAGGATACGGATTATTTCAGCACATTCTTCCGCAGAATGGGCGGGCTGTTTTCGGGAGACGAAAATGAACAGCAGCGCAAAAAACGTGCGGAAGAGCTTTGGAAAAATGCCGATGAACAAAACTTTGAATGTACCGACGGAAACAATATCTCCATAAGATATATGTACCGTTTCCGCATTGATGATACCGAAGTGTTCGTTGCCAGAAGAAATATAATTTTCCACTTTCTCAAAAACTGGACATCGGAAGCAAACAATTTCCGCAAATACACCTCTCTCCTTGACTATCCCTCTGCGGATACGAGAAACCTTGCATCGTTCTTCCCTACCGTCAGCGGAGGATTTGAGCTTACTGACAGGACGGGCATCCTCGTCATCACAAAAAACGAAGACGAATATCCGCTCTGCCTTTTCGGAAGACTCTCCGGACGTCACACCGCATGGATAATAAGCCGTCTCGAAAACCTCTGCTGTGTCCTTGAATACAACGGTCTCGTCCATCCCGGAATAGGCATCGACACCGTTTATATAAATCCCTATACCCATCAGGCAAGCCTTTACGGAGGCTTCTCGCACGTTGTAAAAAACAACAGTCTCTCGCCTGACAAAAAGACCGTTCTTACCACAAAACATAATCTCCTCGGTCTGAGAAATACCGCCGCAAACCTGCTCGGCTTTGAAAGATCCGGACTCGTCCGTTCCGGCAGGGATATCCCGCCGGCGCTTGCGGATTTTATAAACAGCGTTCCGAAGCATGACGCATACGAGGACTTTGAGGCATGGGACAAGGCTCTTATTAAAGCCTACGGTGAACGCAGATTCATAACAATGGATACCGATGACGAACAGATATACGGAAACCCGAGGTGATATGATTGGGACAGGGCAGCTATAGGGCAAGCGACTGGCTGAAACTCAAAAACAGCCGCAAGCTAAGCAACCAGAGCACGGTCTCTTCTGTCTTTGAAAACAGGACTGCAAAAAAAGAATTCATCAGCAGCTCCGTTCCGAAAAGAGAGTGCCGTGATTCAATTGATTCTCCGAGAGCAACTCCCGTTATGATAGGCTTTGACGTTACTGCGTCTATGGGCTATCTTGCAAAGGAGCTTGCACTCAATTCTCTCAACCGCACCATAACTCTCCTTCTTGAAAAACGACCGATACATGATCCCCAGATACTCTGCGCCGCAGTCGGCGACTGCAAAAGCGACATAACACCCTTACAGGTAACTCAGTTTGAGGCTGACATCAGAGTCATAGAACAGCTTTTGCAGCTCTATCTTGAAGGCGGAGGCGGCGGCAACAACGGTGAATCCTACAATCTTCTCTGGTACTTTGCATCAAGACACACAAGTGCGGACTGCTTTGAAAAGCGCCGTGAAAAGGGCTGGATCTTTACTATAGGCGATGACCGCTGCCACCCGACGCTCACCCCGCCGGAAATAAACCGCACCTTCTCCGACAGTACCGCCTATGTGCTCTCAAACGAGGAGCTTCTCCGTGAAGCAAATACAAAATACAATATCTTTCACATACATATTTCATCCGGCCGCACCGATGACGGTTCGATCTCGGCTGACTGGCACAGACTCCTTCCCGGAAGTATAACGGAAATTGACCGCAAAAATATCGGATATCTTGCCGAGCTTATATACTCCATAATATCCGTTTCGGAAGGCGCATCACCAAACACCGTACTGAAAGGACTCGATCAGTCTGCGGCGGAGATCATCGCTCCTTCTCTGGCTATGATAAATGCCGGAAAAATACATACAAAAAACAATAATACGATTTCATTCTGAAAGGATGGTAAACAATGGGATACGGAAGCTACAGAGCAAGCGACTGGACCAAGCTCAAAAACAGCAGAGGAATAAGCAGCTCTTCAAACGCAGATTCAATTTTCAGCAGCAACAAATATCAGGACAAGTATAACCCGAGATTCATCAACATGAGAGAATCCTGCGACAGTGCGGATTCTCCAAACTCCACCCCTATCATCATCGCATTTGACGTTACAGGCTCTATGGGATATCTTGCCGCTGAGATAGCAAAAAATTCTCTCAACAAAACGATAACCTACCTCTATGAAAAACAGCCTGTCCCGAATCCTCACATTATGTGCGGAGCTTTCACCGGCCCGAGCTGTCCGCAGGGTTCGCTGCAGGTAACTCAGTTTGAAGCTGATATCCGTGTTATCGAACAGCTTCTTGAACTAAAGGTCGGCGACGGCTGGAACGCCTACAGCTATGATTCACTTGTATGGTACTTTGCCGCCAAGCATACGAGAACCGACAGCTTTGAAAAACGTCAGAAGAAAGGCTTCATAATCTGTATCGGAGACGAGGTCTGCGGTTTTAGTCAAAACGAAAGGCTCCAGAAAGATGAGATCATTAAAATATTCAGTGATGATCATGCCGATGATTATTCTCTCCGTAAACTCTTTGAAATGGCAAACAAAAAATATGAGATATTCCATATCGTCACCAATAAGCAGGACAGTGAAGCCTATAATACATGGCACAGCTTCCTTCCCGGAAGAGTTGCATTGATCGAACCCGAAAATATCGACTATCTCTCAGAGGTCATAACATCTCTCATGCAGGTGGCAAACGGAAAGGACAAAACCGAAGCTGCCGACCAGTGGAACAAGAAAGCCGCAAAAGTTGTTGAAGAAGCGCTCAAGGATATCAATCCCTCACTCTTCACAGATAATTCAAAAGGCTTTCATCTCCCGTTCTTCGGCAAAAAATAATGAAGCTTACCGCAATTATCGGAAAAAACTTCGGTGACGAAGGAAAGGGACTTGCCGCCGACTATTTTTCCATGACGGCTCAGAAAAACGGCGAATCCTGTCTTGTTGTGCGCCACAACGGCGGCGCTCAGGCAGGTCATACCGTGGATTTTCCGGACAGGCGGTTCGTCTTTCATCAGCTTTCGTCAGGCTCGTTCCGCAGTGCCGACACTCTTTGGTCAGATACATTTCTTCCCGACCTTTTCAAGCTCCGTGAAGAAACCGAAAGCTTTTTTGCGATCGGCGGTAAAATACCAAAGATATACGCTTCAAAAAACTGCCGCTGTGTTATCATTGACGATGTGCTGATAAACATGGCTCTTGAAACATCCCGCAGAGAAAACCGTCACGGGAGCTGCGGCATGGGAATCAACGAATGTGTCGTCCGCTCAGAAACAAAGTATGTGCTTTCACTCGGCAGGATACTTTCTCTCACCTGTGAGGGACTTTACAATGAACTGCGCCGCATACGAAAAGAATACGTTCCCGAAAGACTCAGGGAATTGAAACTCTCAAAAAACGATCTCGGCGAATACGGCGAGCTTCTCGAAAACGATAACGTACTCTATAACGCCGCAGAAGAAATGAAACGTGCCGAATGTCTTATCATACCGGTGAATGACCTGCCAAAAAATTATGACCGCATCATATTTGAGGGCGCTCAGGGACTTCTGCTTGACGAGCTTAACGAGGACTTTGCTCCTCACCTGACAAGCTCACGGACAGGAATACATAATCCCGCCGTATTTTGCCGTAAATATTTTCCTGACCAAACGCTTGAAGCCGTATATATGACCCGCTCATACGTCACACGCCACGGCGCAGGCCTTCTGCCATACGAAGGTATGTTAAGCAGTGAGCTTTATCCCATAACCGACAAAACAAATATGCCAAACGAATGGCAGGGTCGTATGAGAACTGCCGTTCACGGAAAACCGGAAGAATTTTCCGCTCCTGTCATAAAGGATATTTCAGGAAACGAAAATATTATCATTCCGTCGCTGTTCATCACTCACCTCAATGAAACCGGCGGCAATATCTGCACATCCGAAGGAGATCACGAACTTTCAGACTTTTTCATGTCATACAATATAAACGAGCTTTTCAGACAGGTGTATATTTCCTCTTCGCCATTCGGAGATGAAGTCAGGATCCTCTCAAAAAATAATAAGGGGGCAGAAAAATGAAATCAAAAATATTCAGAAAAATATTTGCAGTATCCTTGTCAGCTCTTATGCTCATGGGTACGGCTGTATCAGTATCAGCCGCAAGCTTTACCCAGTCAATACAGACTGCGGCAGTACTTACCGAAGGAAAATTCTCATATTCAATAAACGATGACGGAACAGCATCCATCACAAAATACAACGGCAATGAAAAAAGCGTTGTGATCCCGTCCGTCATCGGCGGCAAAAAGGTTACCGTTATCGGTGACAAGGCATTTGAAGAAAACAAGACGCTCGTTGATATAAAAATACCCGACGGTGTCACAAGAATAGGCTTCAACGCTTTTTCGTGGTGTACCTCTATCACCAGCGTAACACTTCCCAACACCGTGACGTATGTCGGTGACGGCGCATTCAACGGCTGTACAAGCATGACATATCTCAGTCTGCCAAACAGCCTTGTTGATATCGAACAGTTCGCCTTTGCAAGCTGCTATTCGCTGAAGGTCGCAGCTCTTCCGGACTATATAAAAAGACTGAAACGTTCCATCTTTGAAGGATGCAGGTCACTTAAAACAGTAAGGCTGCCTTCAAATGTTGAGCGGATATATGACAATGCCTTCGGCGGATGCAGTTCGCTTGTTTCCGTTTATGTTCCGGAAAAGGCAACGAAAATATTCAGCCTTGCTTTCCGTGACTGCAGTGAGCTGAGGAATTTCACCATCGCCGGAAAGGATACGGAATTCGACCCGCTCACCTTTGAGAATTGCAGCCTTCTTACTATCTACGGAGTAAAGGGCGGCGTTACGGAATCGAATGCAAAAAAATATAACATACCGTTCTCCACAAAAAAAGCTCCGGCAGTGAGCCTTTCAACACTGTCATCCGATTCAATAGACTATGGTGAGTCCGTGACTCTCAAAGCCTCAGCAATCAACGGCACAGCGCCCTATCAGTATGCGGTCTACTTCCGCAGCGCCGATTCCCAGACATGGATAAGGGCTTGTTCGTATTCAAAGAACAATTCCATTGCCGTCACTCCCCGCTCTGTCGGAAAGAATATCATCAGGCTGAAAATAAAGGACGCTGACGGAAAGATAACAAATACCGACTATGAACTACAGGTCAGAGCAAAGCTCACAAACAATTCAAAGATCAGCAAAAGCACCGCAAAATCAGGTGAAGAAGCGCTTCTCACCTGCAAGGCTTCCGGCAGTAAGGGATATCTTTATTCCGTGAGTGTCAGAAAAGGAAAGTATGCCGAATGGCAGACGGTTTCCGGCTACAGCAGTACAAGCTCCTTCAAAATAACCCAGAACTCTCCTGCGACCTACTTCTATAAAGTCACAGTAAAGGATTCCTACGGACATACCTCCGAAAAGACACTTCCGATCAGATTCACAAGATAACAAAAAGCGGGACTGACATCATGCAGTCCCGCTTATATTTTTTACAGCCGATATTATTTCCGTAGGCGATGATACCAATACAGAAGCGTCCTTTAGTTCCTCCGCCGTTCCGAAACCATACAAACAGCCGACAGACGGAATGTGATTCTTCGTGCCGACAAGTATATCAGAATCCCTATCCCCTACCATTATAGATTCACTGTCGGGATATTTTTCCCTGACGAAAGAAAATATCTCCTCCTTCGGTATGAATCCGAAGGCCTCTCCGCAGAAATAATCCTCAAACCATCTGTCAAGTCCAAGAGCCTTTCTGTGAGCGTCCATATAATCGACACGGCAGTTTGAAAGCACCATCAGACGATGACCGTCATCTTTCAGTGTATCGAGCGTCTCTGTTATCCCGTCATAAAGCACAGCCCTGCCGCCAAGAATACCTTCAAGCATTTCATCTCCGATGATCCCGCTTGCCTTTTTTACTGTTTCTTTTGGCAGGTCAGGCATAAAGCTCTTCCACATTTCAGGCGCAGTCACGCCGAGATATTTTGACACGTCATCATCGGAATAATATCTTTCCTCCGCATAGCCCTCTTTTACAAGATACTCATAAGCCCTGCGGAAAGCATCTCCGTAGAGCTTTTTTGTATTGTGGAGCGTACCGTCAAAATCAAAAAGTATTATCATATCTGCCTCATAAGGTTGACCATCTCGATAGCTCCCAAAGCGCAGTCATAGCCCTTGTTTCCTGCCTTTGTGCCTGAACGTTCAATAGCCTGTTCAATGTTTTCCGTTGCGATAACTCCGAAAAGCACCGGCACTCCTGTTTTCAGGCTTGCCTGAGCAATGCCCTTTGTTGTCTCGTTGACAACAAGCTCATAATGTGAAGTTGAGCCTCTTATTACCGCACCGACACATATTACCGCATCATACTTTTTGCTCTCAGCCATTTTCTGAGCGACTACAGGTATCTCAAAAGCCCCCGGCACCCATGCGGCATCAATATTTTTTTCTTCAACTCCGTGACGTACAAGCCCGTCAACAGCACCTTCAAGAAGCTTTTCAACGATAAAGCTGTTGAACCTTGAAGCGATTATTGCGACCTTCATACCTTCCGGCGCAACGACTTTTCCTTCTATAAGATTGATATTCATTTTATACTCCTCCTGTTATTTCAGTTCTATATTTTCAAAGATATGACCCATGCGTTCCTTTTTGGTTTTGAGATAAAACTCATCATACTGGCCGGGAGTTATCTCTATCGGTACACGTTCCTTTATCTTGAAGTCAAAGCCTTCAAGACCGTATATCTTGCTGGGATTGTTTGTCAGCAGTCTCAGAGACTTCACTCCAAGCTCCTGAAGTATCTGAGCGCCGTTCCAGTATTCACGCAGGTCGGGCGCAAATCCGAGACGGATATTGGCGTCAACGGTATCAAATCCCTGTTCCTGAAGCTCGTATGCTTTAAGCTTGTTTATAAGACCTATTCCCCTGCCTTCCTGACGCATATAGAGAATAATGCCTCTGCCCTCTTTCTGTATCATCTGCATAGCGGTATGGAGCTGTTCACCGCAGTCACAGCGTGACGAACCGAAGACATCTCCCGTAAGGCACTCGGAATGTACACGGCAGAGAATATCCTCGCCGTCGCCTATCTCGCCGCAGACAAGAGCGATATGATGCTCACCCGTAATGTCATTTACAAATCCATGTATCACAAAATCTCCGTAAGCCGTCGGAAGCTTTGCACACGCCTGTCTTATCATGTGGTTCTCATACCGTCTGATGTAGTCCTGCAGATCCTTTATGGTAATAAAGCACAAGCCGTGTTCCTTTGCAAGCTCCCACAATTCGGGAGTTCTCATCATTGTTCCGTCATCACGCATTATCTCACAGCAAAGCCCACATTCTTCAAGACCCGCAAGCCTGCAAAGATCAACAGTTGCTTCGGTATGTCCGTTCCTGACGAGAACACCGCCCTTTCTTGCAGTCAGCGGAAAAACGTGACCCGGCCTGCGAAGGTCTTCCGGCTTTGTTGAGGCATCCGCACACGCACGGCAGGTATATCCTCTTTCCTCTGCGGAAATACCTGTCGTGGTATTGACATGATCGACAGAAACGGTAAACGCCGTACAGTGGTTATCGGTATTTTCAGCCACCATCTGCGGCAGTCTGAGACGCTTTGCTATCGTCTCGGACATCGGCGTACATATAAGTCCCCTGCCGTATTTCGCCATAAAATTAACGTTTTCCGTTGTAGCGAACTGAGCGGCGCATATCAGATCGCCCTCGTTTTCTCTGTCGGGATCATCCGTACAGAGTATCAGTTTCCCGTTTTTCAGCGCATCCAGCGCCTCATCAACAGTATTATATTTGTATTCCATGATCTTATCTCCCCGGAAGAAAATAATAAATAATAAAGAATAGTGAATAAATAATAATTATGGTCGCACTCCACACTCATAAAAACCCGTGTCTGGCGAGGAAGTCTTCAGTTATGCGGCTTTCCGGCTTGGGCTGTGTCTGAGCCGTCATAAGCCGCTGAACGTATTTTCCGATGATATCGTTTTCGAGATTTACGATATCTCCGGCAGACTTTTTGAGAAGTGTAGTCTGTGCGCCGGTGTGCGGAATTATCGAAACCGCAAAGCTATTATCATCAAGAGATGCGACCGTCAGACTTATGCCGTCAATTGCTATCGAACCCTTTTCAACGATAAGAGCGAGAATATTATTATCTGCGCCGACAGTTACCCAGACGGCATTTTCTTCTCTTTTTAATGAGAGTATCTTTCCCGTGCCGTCAATGTGACCTGAAACTATATGTCCGCCGAAACGTCCGTCCGCAGCCATAGCTCTTTCAAGGTTGACTGAATCGCCCTTTCTGAGAAAGCCTAAGTTTGAGCGCCTGAGAGTTTCCGGCATGACATCCGCACTGAAACCGTCCGGATAAAGCTCCGTTACAGTCAGGCAGACACCGTTGACGGAAACAGAATCGCCGGTTCGGGTATTTTGCAGAACGGTCTGTGCATTGATCGTTATTTTTCCCGCTCTTGCTCCGGATATAACGCCGCTGACTGTTCCGACCTCCTCAATTATCCCCGTGAACATCTCCGGGACCTCCCTTGACATCGTATTCAAGAAGAACATCTTCTTCAAACTGAGTCATCTTCATATTGCACAGCATGAACGCACTGTCAGGACTTTCAACGCCCTTTCCTCCGACAGGAGATTTTGCGTCCTTGCCGCCCATTATCTTTGGTGCGATGTATGCACACACATGACTTACAACTCCGCATGAAAGTGCGGCTTCGTTGAGGTCGGCTCCTCCCTCTAAAAGTATACTCGAAATATTCATGCCTCCAAGCTGTTCCATCATAAAGCGGATATCCACCTTGCCGTCATCGGAGGGCAGTGTACAAACGGATACCCCCATCTCACGGAGCTTTTGTTTTTTGGCTTCGTTGTCGCAGGCGCATACGACCATAGCCGGAAATTTTTCCGCACTCCTGCAAAGCTTTGATTCAAGCGGTATCCTGAGCTTTGAGTCAACAACTATCCTGAGCGGCTGGTGCAGTCCTTCGATACGGCAGTTGNNATCGGGTCGTCAGCCAATACGGTTCCGATACCCACCATTACAGCGCTGTAAAGACCTCTCAGCTCGTGAACATGACGGCGGGCATCCTTTCCGGTTATCCACTTTGAAGCGCCTGTGTATGACGCTATTTTACCGTCTGCGGTCATGGCGTATTTCAGGACAACATAAGGCATCCTTGTGGTTATGAAATGGAAAAATGCCGGATTCAGCCCGTCACATTCGTCCTTCATAAAATCCTCTATAACGCCGATGCCGTTTTTTCTGAGTATCTCATTGCCCTTTCCGGAAACAAGAGGGTTAGGGTCTCTCGAACCCACAAACACCCTTGATATCTTATTTTTTATTATAGCCTCTGTACATGGCGGGGTCTTTCCTTCGTGACAGCAGGGTTCAAGCGTAACATAAAGGTCAGCGCCCTCTGCGGATTCCGTCAGCGAACCAAAAGCGTTTCTTTCCGCATGAAGCCCGCCGTATTTTTCGTGATATCCTTCGCCGATGATCCTGCCGTTTTTTACGATAACAGCACCCACAAGCGGGTTCGGCGCTGTAAATCCGCCGCCCTTTCCGGCAAGCTCTATCGCTCTTTTCATGTACTTTTCACTGCCTTCGGGATCATTGCCCTGTACAACAGCAAGTTCGTTTTCCATATTCCGATTCACCTCTTGAATAATTATATTTCTGATAAAGAATAATACATAGTTTGCAGGGTCACTATATACTTTATTATATATTTTTTCTTTTCTATTTTTATATAGAAAGGGATATATGAGTATGCAGACC
Organism: Ruminococcaceae bacterium UBA1244; assembly: GCA_002308635.1. Classification (GTDB taxonomy): domain Bacteria; phylum Bacillota; class Clostridia; order Oscillospirales; family Acutalibacteraceae; genus UBA1213. The sequence continues at coordinate 22,494 of DBWG01000134.1, forward strand.
CTGCATTATTCCTATTGGGAATTAAAACCAACATTCTCCGTGCATTTTTATTTCCGATAAAGAATTATGTATGGTTATGTATGGTTGTATATACTCTTTTATATATTTTTCTTTTCTATTTTTATATTAGGAAGGGGTATAGTAAGTATACACAACTATACATAATTCCGGTCGGGAATTAAAAAATAAAGCCCTGCGGGTGTTCCACAGGGCGGCGATCCTTTTATGACCGACCTTTTTCATCCGGACTTTAACCGTCGGCTCCGGTATCTGACCGGATCAATCCGCTTTTTGCGGATTCGCGGGCTTTACCGCCGGTGGGGGATCTCACCCCGCCCCAAGGTCTCTCTGTCAGTCATTGTATCACAATTCCGCACAAATGTAAAGGGATGTGTACCGATATTTTTGTCTGTACCTACAGCAGTTAAAAAAAATTGGTGCTGACAATTGAATTTGGCTGAAATATTTGTTATAATTGTGCTTAGTTACCATCATAATTATCCGGAGGTTCAGGCTATGGAAGAAAATATCTACAGAAAAGCCCGCAAAAAAGCCGCCAAACAAAAGCCTCTTCTCAACAACTGCGAAAGCGCTCAGGATCTTGTCTATATCGAGCGCACCAAGCTTTTAGCGATTGAAAGCGGCGACAAAAACCCGAGTCCGGACGATGTTCTGTCAATGGCAAAGGTCTATGATGCGCCCGAACTCTGTAATTATTACTGTACTAACCAGTGTCCTATCGGCGGCGGAAAGCCCACTCTCATGTATGAGGACCTTAACGAGATCGCCGTGAGGCTGCTCTCTGCGATGCATTTCCTCAGTGAAACAAAGGATACTATTTATCGTGTTTTTGAAGACGGCAAAATAAACGACTATGAGATAGACGACTTTATGCGTATTGTTGAAACACTCAAAAAGCTTTCCTACAGCGCTGATTCCCTTGAACTTTGGGCAAGAAAAAACGGTTATGTAAAGTAAGAGATCAATGATGAAAGGAAGATGTCACTATGAAGAAAACAAGATTGACTGCGATCGCACTCTTAGCGGCAGTTTCATGTTCACTGTTAATTTCGGCAGGCTGCAGCAAGGTAAAGGATCTTGCAAACGAAGCTGAAAATGCCGTTTCTGAACTCGGCGACAAGGTCAGAAATTTTGAAGACAATATCACCGGAGGTTCTTCCGAAAATGCAAAGCAGCTCAACTCCATACTCCAGGGATTCTATTCTCAGGTAAAGACAGGCACGATCAACGAGACCAATACCGGATATCTTATCACAGCCGAGCTGCCAAAAGCCACTGCTACACAGGCTCAGAGAAGCGAGGCCGCAAATTCCCTCACAGTGTTCTCCGCTCTTGAATGGCAGGGCATGACCTCACATTTCACCGATGAAATGCTGTCACAGTTCGTGTTCAGCAACGGAAATGTCCAGCCCGCCGGCTCTGCTTCCGGTAAAAAAATAACCCAGAATACCACCCTTGGAGAACTTTACGGCTGATAAACAATGATACAAAATAATGAGGAGGAAACAAAATGACCATTTGTAAAAACTGCGGTACAGTTTATGACGAATTTTACAATATATGTCCCAAATGCGGCACACCGTATTCCCCCGACAGCGAACAATCCGGAACTGATGTGCCTGCAAAGGAAATGCCTGAACCGCAGACAGCTCAGAACGAGTATCACAGAGAATACGACTCCTCTGCTACAGTGATGCTTTCACCCGATGCTCAGGATGACGATGATGCTACTATCCCTAATCCGCCTGGCTCATTCCCGTTCCGGGCAGACGTTCCTCCCGCAGAAGCCGCCGGAACTAAGGGTATCAGCGAAACTATCCCTCTTCAGGCTGAAAATGCGTCCGAGAACAATACGGCTGAACAAAACAGCAGCGATGCTCCTTCAGCCGCTGAGTCAGATCCCGACGCAACAGTTATCTACTCCTCTTCTGAGGCTGCCGGACTGCCCGTTCAGCAGGACGAGACCACGATCCCCGTCACAATGCCAAACGCTCAATACGGCGATGAATTCAGCGCAAACTCCCCGACTTCCTTTGCACCGCCTCCTCAGCAGACTGCGGATGATTTTTCAAACACTCAGGATGTCTTTGTACCCTCAGCTTTCCAGGTTCAGAACAGCGATGAACAAATGAATTCCTACGTACCTGTTCCCCCTGTTGTAAACAGTGAGATGCAGGCGGAAAAGAAAGCTAAGAAAAAAGGCTCAGCCGGAAAGATCATAGCCATCATACTCGTTGCCTGCGTTGTTCTTGCAGGTATCGGCATCGGCGTATATTTCCTGTTCTTCAACAACAGCAGTTCTCAGGAAGAAAGCGGAGACCATATCTCTCTCGGAGAAAAATATCTCAGCGAAGGCAACTGGGACGACGCTATCGTACAGTTCAAGAAGGCAATCGAAAACGACCCGAACAATGCCGATCTCTATCTCAAGCTTGCTGATGCCTATGAGCATAAAAAGGAATACGGCAACGCTATCTACTATCTTGAAATCGGCTACACCAAGACAGGCAGCAACACGATCAAGGCAAAACTCGATGAGCTTAGAAAAGCACATCCCACCAGCACTCCCGAAGAACTTATAGGCACATGGGCATATAATTATGACGCTGACAGCCTGTCTCCGGAACAAAAGGCTCTGCTTGAATATATGAATCTCGATACCGCTATGGCGATTCTTCCTAACGGTCAGTTTGACTCCTATCTTAAAGTCAGCGACAGATATTCACACCTCGGCAGCGGTACATGGACGCTCAGCGGGGATACCTTCACACTGTCCAACTACGGCAGCGAACAAAAATATACCTATAAAGACGGCAAGCTCTATGATAACTCGTCCAGCGGCGGCATATTCTTTGAGAAAACAAGCGATGACGTTCCCGAAGCAAGCAGATCAAAGCTGACTGTCCCGGAACCGTCTGTACCTGAAGAAGAAAGCTCCGATCCCGAAGAAGAAAGCTCAGAGCCGGAGGAAGAAAGCTCTGAACCCGAAGAGGAAAGCTCAGAACCTGAAGAAGAAAGCTCTTCTGCCGAAAAACCCGCAGAGGTAATAAAAGAAGAGGATGTTATCGGTACATGGGCATACAAGTACGATCCCAACCTGCTCACAGAAGAACAGAGAGCAATGCTCGAATATCTTGATATGGATACCGCTATGGCTGTCCTTCCCAACGGTCAGATCGATGCCTATCTCAAGGTCGGCAGCAGATATTCTCTTATCGGCAGCGGCACATGGACTATCAGCGGAGATACCTTTACCGTAACGTCATCCGGCAGCGAACAGAAATATTCCTACAAAGACGGAATACTCTACGACAAGTCTACAGCCGGCGGCGTATACTTTGAAAAGATAAGCAGCGATGTTCCCGATGAAAGCAAGGAAAAGCTGAATACCCCCGAAACCTCAAAGCCCGCTGAGGAAAGCTCTGAACCTGAGACATCACTTCCGAAACCGATCAACAACAGCGTAGCAGGAACATGGAACATCGCTTTTGATGAGACCGCAGTATCTCCCGAACTTATCTCTCAGTTCAAGGAAACTATGCTCGATGAGTTTTTGATGATACTCAAAGAGGACGGCACAGTATATGCCCGCCAGTCACTCAAGGGTAAAGTAAAAATGTCCGGCACAGGAACATGGACTATCAGCGGAAATACCGTTAATGTTACGCTCAGCAACGAAACCCAGAAGTTCACATTAAAAGACGGAATGATGACCGCACCGGATGTCCTTGGTCCGGCATACTTTGAAAAAACAAGCAGCAGCACCGATTTCCCCGCCGGATCCGAAAACAGCGAGCCTGAGACCAAGCCCGATGATGCAATAAAAACCGCCAGAACCACAGACGGATATACAATAGACAATGCCTGCAAAACATACTATGCAGGACTTCTGGCAGGTACAATAAACGGCGATAAGAACCAGACACAGGCATCAAGAAGAAGAGCCGCACAAAATGCTACCATAAAGGAAGCACTTGAATATTCCGGATCATCCGATCTTCTTAAATATCTTGACCAGATGAGCGCAGATGACAGCGGCAATATTTTCTATGAAAACGGTACCGATACACGTAAGGCAAACTCAGTCAAAACGTCTGTTGTCCGTTCCTCAAACGGCTCCGGCAAACTCGGAGATCTTTACGGCAGTATCAGCGGCTGATATTCCACGCTTAACTCCGCATAAATTCAATAATGATATTTTCAGGCGTTGTCCTTGCCGACAGCGCCTGCTTTTTTTATCTATATATGATTATTTTTGCTCCGGTGCTTGACATAAATTGCTCAGTTGAATATAATTATATGTATTGACTATTCTGAAAAAAAGGTGGTTTCTATATATGGCTAAACAAACTATTCTTACCGATGAGGGACTTAAAAATTACGAACAGGAACTTGAATATCTCAAGACCGTAAAACGTAAAGAGGTCGCTGAAAAGATCAAGGTGGCTCTTTCCTTCGGTGACCTTTCTGAAAACAGCGAATATGACGAGGCTAAAAACGATCAGGCTATGCTCGAAGCAAGAATCCAGCAGATCGAGTCTATCCTCAAAAACGCTAAGATCATCGACGAAAGCGAACTCAGCAATGAACATATCCACATCGGCTCAAAGGTCAGAGTTTATGACTATGACTTTGAAGAGGAAGCTGACTATCAGCTTATCGGTTCTGACGAGGCTGATCCCTTCAACGGAAAGCTTTCTGATGAATCACCTGTCGGCGCCGCTCTTATCGGCCATCAGGTCGGAGATATCGTTGAAGTCGATACTCCCGACGGTACAGTAAAATTCAAGATACTTCAAATATCAAAATAACAGCCCTTAGCTGCGGCTATATCGAAAGGATGAGGGAAAATGGGAGAACAAAAGAACACTCAGCCTCAGCAGGATATCAACAGCCTGCTCAAGGTAAGACGTGACAAGCTCAAGGAACTTCAGGAAAACGGCAGAGACCCGTTTCAGATCATGAAATATGATGTCACTCACCACAGTGCTGATGTAAAGGATAACTTCGATGAGTTAGAGGGAAAAACTGTTTCCATCGCAGGAAGAATGATGTCAAAACGCATTATGGGAAAGGCTTCCTTCTGTCATATTCAGGATCTTAAAGGTACTATCCAGTCATACGTCGCAAGAGACAGCGTGGGCGAGGAAGAATATGCACTTTTCAAAAAAATGGATATCGGCGATATCGTCGGTCTTGAAGGTGAAGTATTCAAAACAAAGACCGGAGAAACATCCATCCATGCAAGCAGGATCACTCTGCTCTCAAAAAGTCTCCAGATACTTCCCGAAAAATATCATGGTCTCACAAATACCGATATGCGCTACCGCCAGAGATATGTTGACCTTATTATGAACGAGGAAGTAAAAGATACCTTTGTAAAGCGTTCAAAGATAATCAGCACTATCCGCAAGTATCTTGATTCTCAGGGCTTTATGGAGGTCGAAACTCCAATGCTCGTTTCTAATGCCGGCGGCGCTACCGCAAGACCCTTTGAAACACATTTTAATGCTCTTGATGAGGATCTCCGCCTGAGAATTTCTCTCGAACTCTATCTCAAGCGTCTCATCGTCGGCGGTCTTGAAAGAGTATATGAGATCGGAAGAGTCTTCCGCAACGAAGGTCTTGATACAAGACACAACCCTGAATTTACTCTCATGGAGCTTTATCAGGCCTATACCGACTACCACGGCATGATGGACCTTACCGAAAATCTCTACCGTTATGTTGCAAAGGAAGTTCTCGGCACAACTACTATCGTCTATAACGGCATAGAAATGGATCTTGGCAAACCGTTTGAACGTATAACAATGGTCGATGCCGTAAAGAAATACACCGGAGTTGATTTCAATAACATCCCTACCCTCGAAGAAGCCCGCAAGGCTGCTGACGAAAAGGGCGTTGAATACGAAAAGCATCACAAGAAGGGGGATATCCTTAACCTGTTCTTTGAAACCTTCGTTGAGGAACATCTTATCCAGCCTACTTTCCTTATGGATCACCCTGTTGAGATATCTCCCCTCACAAAGAAAAAACCGGAAAATCCGGAATATGTTGAGCGTTTCGAGTTCTTTATGAACGGTTGGGAAATGGCAAATGCCTACAGCGAGCTTAATGATCCCATCGACCAGAGAGAACGATTCAAAGCTCAGGAAGAACTTCTTGCACTCGGCGACGAAGAAGCTAACCGTACGGATGAAGATTTTCTTAATGCTCTCGAGATCGGTATGCCCCCAACAGGCGGTATCGGTTTCGGCATTGACAGAATGTGTATGCTCCTTACTGACTCCCCAGCTATCCGTGACGTTCTCCTCTTCCCGACAATGAAAAGTTTGGA
>DBWG01000079.1 GCA_002308635.1 Ruminococcaceae bacterium UBA1244
TTTTTTAACTCATTCAAAAGCCCTGGGCGGTGCTGATAAAAAACTTGACAAAAGTAAACCGCACCTGTATAATTTATAACGACAGTTCGTTTGCACCATCCTGTCGTTAAACAAAACCAGGGCTGACTCGTGTATAATTATGCCCGTTTGGTGCGTCTGCTTGAATGCAGGCGCATTTATTTTTGGAGTGGATAATCATGTATCGTTTAAAAACATCCGCCGCTTTTGACAGCGCACATTTTTTAAAAGGTTATGTCGGAAAGTGCAGCAATATACATGGTCACAGGTGGACTATCGAGGCTGTTTTTTCCGGCAGCGAGCTTGTTTCGGAAGGTGAAAAGCGGGGTATGCTCATAGATTTCGGAGACATAAAAAAGGCTGTCCGGGGGCTTGCGGACAGCTTTGACCATGCGCTGATAATAGAAAAAAATTCATTGAGCCGGAAAACTTTCGATGCACTTTCAGAGGAAGGTTTTAATATTATTGAGATCCCATTCCGTCCGACGGCAGAAAACTTTGCAAAGATGTTTTTTGAGAAGCTGCGTGATAAGGGACTTCCGGTCTGGAACGTGACGGTATTTGAAACGCCCGAAAACTGTGCAGTCTACGAGGAGTGAAAATATGCTTAAAGTTGCCGAAACATTCATCAGCATAAACGGCGAGGGAACAAGAGCCGGCGAGCTTGCATTTTTTGTCCGCTTCAAGGGCTGCAACCTTTCCTGTTCATACTGCGATACAAAGTGGGCGAATCTTCCCAATGTGTCCTGCACTGACATGAGTCCGGAGGAGATATGCAGAATGATACTTGGCTCCGGAATAAAGAACGTGACCCTGACCGGCGGAGAACCGCTTTTGCAGAGTGATATATCAGGTCTTATAGAAATTCTCACAGAAAACGGTCTGAGTGTTGAGATAGAAACAAACGGAAGCATTTTGCTTCTGCCGTTTACAAAGCTTTGTCAACGTCCGATATTTACTATGGACTATAAGCTCCCGTCAAGCGGGATGGAGGACAAAATGTGCCTGCAAAATTTTGAGCTGCTTGATAAAAACGACACTGTAAAATTTGTTTCCGGCAGCAAAGAAGACCTTGAAACGGCTTATGAGATCATTGACCGTTACGAATTGCTGAACCACTGCCATGTTTATATCAGTCCGGTTTTTGGAAGTATTGACCCCGCTGATATAGTAGAATGGATGAAGGAAAAAAGGCTGAACGGCGCACGTTTGCAGCTGCAGCTTCATAAATTTATATGGGATCCTGAGAAAAGGGGAGTTTGATATGAATAAGGAAGCAATAGAATATCACATCAGAGGACTGCTTGAAGCTATCGGTGAAGACCCCGACAGGGAGGGACTGAAAGAAACGCCCGCAAGAGTAGCGGAGATGTTCAGCGAAGTCCTCGAAGGGATGAACTATACAAATCACGAAATAGCGGAGATGTTCGGCAAGACATTTGAATCTCCGTCAAATGGTCCTGACGATGTTGTTGTAATGAAGGACATCACAATATTCAGCTACTGCGAGCATCATTTTGCACTGATGTATGATATGGCTGTAAACGTTGCATATATCCCGCACGGAAGAGTTCTCGGACTCAGCAAGATCGCCCGTATCTGCGACATGGCAGCAAAGCGTCTCCAGCTTCAGGAGCGTATCGGAAAGGACATTGCCGAAATAATCTCCGAAGCAGCCGGCACACCTGATGTTGCCGTAATGATAAGAGGCAACCACAGCTGTATGACAGCAAGAGGAATAAGAAACACCAATGCAAGAACTACGACTCTTACCTGCACGGGACGTTTCAAAGAGGATGCGTCGCTTCGTGAAATGGTAAGATTTGACTAAGGAGATCGTTATGAAAGCATTAGTATTGTTCAGCGGGGGAGTAGACAGCACCACCTGCCTTGCACAGGCAATAGAAAAATACGGCGCTGAAAATGTTACGGCGCTGTCCATAAGCTACGGTCAGAAGCACAGCCGTGAGCTTCTTTCAGCAGAAAAAATTGCGGAATATTACGGCGTTGTTCTCCTGCGGCTTGACCTGAAAAAAATATTTGAAGGCTCGGATTGTTCTCTGCTCACCTCATCCGAAAATGAGATACCTAAGGAGAGTTATGCAGAACAGCTTGAAAAGACTGACGGAAAGCCCGTTTCGACTTACGTTCCGTTCAGGAACGGTCTGTTTATAGCCTCAGCTGCAAGCATTGCGCTTTCAAGAGGCTGCGGCGAGATATGGTACGGTGCTCACAGAGACGATGCAGCAGGAAATGCCTACCCTGACTGCAGCGAGGAATTCAACAACGCCATTAACACAGCAGTTTATCTCGGCAGCGGCAATCAGCTTAAAGTTGTTGCCCCGTTTGTAGGATTGAAAAAAGCCGATGTTGTCGCCTGCGGACTAAAGCTCAAAGTCCCTTATGAGCTTACATGGAGCTGTTATGAGGGAAATGACCGTCCCTGCGGGAAGTGCGGCACATGCCTTGACAGAGAGGCGGCATTCAGGGCTAACGGAATAAATGATCCTCTTATAGAAGGAGAATGACAATGGAAGGAAGAACACCCGAAGAACGTGGAAATATTTCTCTTTTAGGAAACATGAAAACAAAATATCCCACCGATTACGCTCCCGAAGTGCTTGAAACATTTCCGAACAAGCATCCGGACAACGACTACTTTGTAAAATTCAACTGTCCTGAGTTTACGAGCCTTTGTCCCATAACCGGACAGCCGGACTTTGCGGCTATCTATATTTCATACATTCCCGGAAAACTGATGGTAGAAAGCAAATCCTTAAAGCTTTATCTTTTCAGTTTCAGAAATCACGGAGATTTTCACGAGGACTGCGTGAATATAATAATGAAAGACCTCATAAAGCTCATGCAGCCCAAGTACATAGAAGTATGGGGAAAATTCCTTCCAAGAGGAGGACTGTCGATAGACCCATACTGCAACTACGGACAGCCCGGCACAAAATGGGAACAGCTTGCATGGGACAGGCTTTCACATCACGACATGAATCCCGAAACCATAAACAACAGATGATATAGTAGTATTCAGGAGAAAAATATGTTAATAACTGCACTCACCGAAAATACAACGGAAAAATCTCTCGGAACGGAACATGGTCTCAGTCTCTATATCGAAACAAATGACCATACGATACTTTTCGACATGGGGCAGAGCGGTCTTTTTGCAAGAAACGCAGAATTGCTGAACAAAGACATCTCGAAGATCGACACCGCTGTACTTTCACACGGCCATTACGATCACGGCGGCGGTCTGAGCTGTTTTTTAGAGCTGAACGATCATGCAAACGTATATATAAGCAAATACGCATTCGAGCCGCACTATAACGGCACAGAGAAATACAACGGACTTGACCAGCGGCTGAAGGACAGTTTCCGAATTATTTTTACTGACGGGATAACAGAACTTGCACCGGGTCTTACGCTTTATTCTTCTGCCGGCATGGAATTGGGTGAGGACTTCACTTCATACGGACTTAACACTCTTTTTGACGGAGAATTTATTCAGGACGATTTCCGTCACGAGCAATATCTCCTTATGGAAGAAAACGGAAAGCGCATCCTTATCAGCGGCTGTTCACACAAGGGAATAATCAGCATCACAAAGCGCTTTATGCCTGATATTCTTGTCGGCGGGTTCCACTTTATGAAGCTTTCTCCTGACGAAAGGCTTGCAAAGCTTTCGGACGAGCTTGATTCACTCGGCGTGATGTACTATACCTGTCACTGCACCGGAGCGGAGCAATATATGTTCATGAAAAAACGCATGAAAAACCTTGACTACATCTCAACAGGAAAAACCATCGAAATATAAACAAACTCCCGTACCGGAAGGCACGGGAGTTTTAGTATTATCAGTATTTTATGGGATTGGAAGAAAGGTACTTCTTTACCATGAGAGCTACTTTAAATACGATAGCATCCTCAAACTCTCTGAGGTCAAGACCTGTGAGCTTTTTGATCTTTTCAAGTCTGTATACGAGAGTATTTCTGTGTACAAAGAGCTTTCTTGAAGTTTCCGAAACGTTCAGGTTATTCTCAAAGAAACGCTGGATAGTAAAGAGAGTTTCCTGATCGAGTGACTCGATAGAACCCTTCTTGAAAACTTCCTTCAGGAACATATCACAGAGAGTAGTCGGGAGCTGATAAACAAGTCTTGCGATACCGAGATTATCATAGCTGATGATCGTGCGTTCTGTATCAAATACCTTTCCGACTTCAAGAGCCACCTGAGCCTCCTTGAATGAACGTGCGAGATCTTTGATACCCGTAACGGGAGTACCGATACCGATAACGCAATGAGTATAGAACTCTCCGGAAAGTGTGTCTACGATAGAGCTTGCAAGCTTTTCGAGGTCTTTTGAGTCGATATCGTTCTTGATCTCCTTGACAAGGGCGATGTCTGTTTCATTGATATTGATAACAAAGTCCTTAGCCTTGTCAGGGAAGAGGTTCTGGATAACGTCATAAGCGGAGATATCAGTTTTTGAGGATATTTTAATAAGGAAACATACTCTTGTAACGTCCGAATTGAAGCGAAGCTCTCTTGATTTGAGATAGATATCGCCGGGAAGGATATTGTCGAGGATAACATTCTTGATAAAGTTTCCTCTGTCATATTTTTCGTCATAATACTGTTTGATGCTTCCGAGAGAGATAGCAAGGATAGCAGCGTATTTCTGCGCAGCATAGTCGTTTCCGGCAACAAAAACAGCATACTCGCCTCTGGGCTTATTGCCAAAAGCGTTATATGTATAGCCGTTAAGGACAAAAGGGGAGGTAGAGGTAAGCATCTCGGAGGTGATATGCTCATTGACCTCACCGATCTTTCCAAGTTCGCTGCAGGCGATTACAACAGAAGTTTCATCAATAACACCGATAGTACGGTCGATAGTGTCACGCATCTGGTGGATCACACCCTGAAAAAGTCTGTTTGACATATATATTCCCTCGCTTTTTAAAAATATTGGTTTGTACTTCGTTCACTGATCTGATTTACTATAAATATTGCTATATACATTTTACACAAAACAAAAACAAAATGCAACCGTTTTACAAAAATTTCATAGAATATTTTCTAAATAATTTTTAAAAAATTATGGAATTTTACAACCGGAATGAAAATAATGAAAATAGATTGTTGTTTGCTTATGAAATTCATGTACATATTAAAATCAGTCCAAAATAACGAACATACCGTAATGTCTCCGGTGCAGACTTTAAAACGCAGCGGAAAGCTGCCGCACCCGATGCAGAAGTATTGTGCCGCACCGGATGAGCGTTCCTGAATGTTCGCACCGAAAAAAGTGAGTGACCGTAAGGGAACGTATTCGGAGTCGGCACCGGCAGCCACGGAAATCAATTTTCAAAAA
>DBWG01000166.1:0-4779 GCA_002308635.1 Ruminococcaceae bacterium UBA1244
CAACATACTACGGAGTAAAGCTGTATAAGAGAGAGTCGCTGAAACGTTTCAAGGAGAAATACAAGGCGAGGATAGGAGATTGTTATGTTATCCATCCCCGGAATCTTAGTTTCAAGGAAGGCATTCTCTGTATACCGCCGTATATGACTATTTGTCTGTAAAAACAGCCGTTCGGATTCCCACCCGGACGGCTTTCCTCATGCCCCTATATGTAATCTTTCTGCAATACTCCGTATCGCCATTGCCATCAGAAATAGAAAAATATATTGATGAACAAAAAAGCATAGTAATACAGAAGCATAATGAAATATTACTATGGCATTGCATAATACTGACCAATGGCAGACCAAAGAAAAAAAAAGAATTTCTTTTTGTTATTGACTATTCAAAAAGGGAATTTTAATCTTTTCTGTATCATTTTAAATTTTGTGTTATTTTTTAAAAGTAAGTATTGATATTTTTTAATCTTTAGCATATAATTAAAATAGTTGGAGGTGGAATTTAAAATGTTTGAGCAAGATTTAAAGGAATTGATAGATAAAGTTAAAAAAGCAAAAGCTGAATTTCAAAATGTTGAACTGAAAAAGTGCAAGGACGGTGTTACAGAAAGGCTTTTCGATACACTTTCAAGCTTTTCCAATCAGGATGACGGAGGTGTAATAATCTTCGGGATAGATGAAAGCAGTAATTACGAAATAACAGGTATTGACGATGTGCAGCTGCTGCAGAAAAAAGTAATGGAGCAATGCCAGCAGATGGAACCTCCTGTCAGGGCTGTTTTTACTGTCACAGAAACAGACGGAAAGAATATCGTTGCCGCTGAGATACCGCCGGTCGATATTACGGAAAGACCGTGCTTTTATAAGGGTAAAGGCAGGATAAAAGGTTCCTACGTTCGTGTGGGCGATGCCGATATCCCTATGAACGAATATGAGGTTTACAGCTACGAGGCTTACAGAAAAAAATATCAGGACGAAATACGGGAAGTTGAGCAGGCTGAAATGAGCTCCCTTGATGAAAACAAGTTGGCGGAATATCTGCTCAGGCTGAAGCTGAATAAGCCAAATCTGTCCAGACTTGACGATGAAAAGATCATGGAGCTGATGAGCATAGAAAAAAACGGGCATCCGACACTGGCTGCCGAACTGCTTTTAGGCTCCTATCCTCAGGCATTTTTTATGCAGCTCGGGATAATTGCCGTGTCTGTGCCGGGAACGGAGATAGGCGAAACAGACATTGACGGCTCACGCTTTATTGACAACCAGCGTATTGAGGGAACTATCCCCGAAATGCTTGATGCTGCGCTGGCTTTTGTCCGCAAGAATACACGAACCAAAACGATCATTGACCCCGAAACCGGCAAGCGGCGTGACCGTTCTGATTATCCGCAGAACGCTGTTCGTGAAGCGATACTAAATGCCCTTGTTCACCGTGATTACAGCATCCATACAGAAGGCACGCCTATCTATCTGAAAATCTTTTCCGACAGATTCGAGCTATCCAGCCCCGGCGGTCTTTATGGCAGACTAACTCTCAATACTCTCGGTCGTATTCAGCCGGATACAAGAAATCCTGTCATTGCAAACGCTCTTGAAGTGATGGGCATATCCGAGAACCGCTACTCCGGCATACCTACCATTCGCAGAGAATTAGCATCAGCCGGTATGCTCGAGCCGGAATTTAAAGATCAGTACGGGGAGTTCACCGTGATTTTCCGGCTGACTGATGAATTCTCCGGCATTGATGACCCTGACAGCCGTGAAGCACAAATCATCAACTTCTGCAAAACCCCACGCACAAGAAAGGAGCTGGCGCAGTTTATAGGGCTGTCCTCTGCTACCTATGCGATCAAAACCTATATCCAGCCGCTGATCGACAGGGGATTAATAAAGCTGCAGATACCCGACAGACCCGCAAGCCCGAATCAGAAATATTATTCGTAACAAATCGTTCCCCGGCCGTTGTTGTGGTCGGGGAACGATTTTTGTTTATCAGTGATGAGATTCTTTTATGTCAAAGGTGACACCTGTCACGTTTTTTTTAGTTCATATTCTATCTGCGCAAGCCGTGCTTCGATCTCTTTGCGCCGTTTTCCTGCAAACAGCACATTATTTAGGCTTGTTAGTTCCTTCTGCAAAGAAACCTGCTCAGCACGCAGCTTTGTTGACTTAACAGAACGTTCCCATTCTTTTGCTGCTACCTCTTCCTCAAGGGCAATACGTCTCGCTTTCTCTCTTTCGTATAAATCAGTACAGACTTTAGCCCGCTCTGAGCTGTCCTTATAATCAGATAATTCACCAAACAACTTTGCGGCTTCCTTAAGCTTATTCTCTCGGAAAGATTTCTGCAAAGTGTCGGCAAGAATATATTTTAGTTCTCGGTTACAAAGTTTAATTTGCTCATTGCTATCTTTATAGCCCCTGAGTTCACCAAATCGTCTTGCTGCTTCTGCAATCTTTTTTTCCTCGCCTGTGTCACGCAGCTCGCAGGCCGCCTGATAATGCTGCTCGGAAATCATATCCTTGCATACTACGATCTGTTCATTGCTGTCTTTATAGCCCTTGAGTTCACCAAATCGTCTTGCTGCTTCTAAAATCTTTTTTTCCTCGCCTGTGTCACGCAGCTCGCAGGCAATGGAATATATCCGCCCATAGACGATATTATTATATCCGTTTAACTCTGACCTTAATTGATCGTTGCCAAAACGTTCAGCTTTCTTGAAATTGTTTTTATCGTTAAAAAGCTGCTTTTGTTTTGCAAGTTCATCACGCTTATGCACCTTCAGCTCAGCCATCAGCTTACCCAGATACGCCTCGCCGTTCTGCGGGTCTGCATCCAATACCTTTTCACAGTATTGATCAGCACTTTGCCAGTCGCCGTCTTCAAGAAACATAAAAATACGCTGTAAAAGTGCACTAACATTGGTACCGCCCTGAACGATCTGTGTAACGGGAGCGGTCACTTGCTGCACAACGGGTACTGCATCCTTCGGAAGAATCTTCTTAATACCTCTCAACAAATCCTGCATCGCACCGACCTTTCCCATGTCCTGTGCCTGAAGATGCTTGAACTCCTTGGGAATATCGTATGCATCGATACCTTTGTAGCAGGGGATAAGCACCTTTTTCTTGTCCTTACCCATCATAGCAAGGTATCGGCTCCACTCATTCTTGACCCAGACAGCGTTGTAATACTCGTAATCCGTACCAATGGCAAGCATTATCCTTGCACTGTTCAGAGCAGCAAAGATATATGGCTCATACGCTGTACCCAGCTTGTCCTCAAGGCTGATGCGGGCAAAGAACACACGGTATTTATTCTCTGTGAGCATATCGTATATATCCTGAGCCATAACGCTGTCAACGGTTCTGTCTCCGTTGTCGTCAGTCTCCTTGTAGCAGATAAAAATGTCGTAGGGCTCTTCCTTGCCGGATATTTCAAGGATACCCTTCTGTATGCCGTCAATGGTTTTTGCTTCCTCACGATATACCTTGCGGGCAATGGGGTCAGCGTTTTCCATTGTCTGCTCAAAATCAGGGTCGTCCATAATGCTCTCGAACGAAGAGCGGTGACAGGTGGGGATTTTCTTGCCCGTTGCAGGATCGTCAACGTATTCAATGCCGAATTTGCACAGCACAAGACCCCAATAAGCCTCAGCTTCTTCGGGAAAGTCGCTGACGATGTTTTCATATACGCTTGCCGCCTTGTCAAACTCGCAGGCCGAACGAAGCCTGTTTGCCCTTGAAAACAGCGTTATCTTCTTTTCATCATCAACCTGCGGAATTGTCTGTGTCGTTCCGCAGTATTCGCATTCGCATACGGTCATGCCTTCGGTAACGTCAAGTGAGCCTCCGCACATTTTACATTTCAGAACTGCCATTTTTGTTTTCCTCCTGATATTATAAATTTTTATTCAGCTTACAGACCCTGTTACGCTCGGCAAGTATGCCTTTTGCTTTTTTGCATAGCGCCAGTGAAGCTTCGGTTTCTCCGTCAACCACTGCTTTTTGCAGTTCACTGATAAGACCTTCAAGCTCGGTTTCAAGCTCCTCTGTCGCTTTTCCGGAAACGGGGTCGCTGTATTTTATGTCATCGTTGAGTTCAGATAGTGCCTTTTTGAGCTGTTCGGAAGAATCCACCTGAGTGACAAGAAGGTTCATCTTTGACTGTATGTTTCTCATCGCTGCAACGTCCTTGACGAGCTTTTCGTCCTGCTTTTCGATGGTCTCACAAACTGCATCCGCAGCTATACAACCCGCAGATGCAGCTGCAAGCATGAGTGTGAATATGATTATCGGAATCCATAACGGGACATAAGGCGACAGCGCCATCACGGTAAAGGAGAGAAGTATCTGACAGATACCGTAAATCACTCCGATACGGGCGATAGGGAAGCCGTAGAACTTGCTTCTGATACTTTCTGCGCCGTTGAATGCGACCTTCATCACCACAAGCTGAAGCAGTATAGCAAGAATTCCGAAAATATAAGCAACCCAGAAAGTGCCGTTCTTTTCAAGCGGAATTACGAATGCTATTACATTAAAGCAGACCAGCGCAATTCCTGCAAACAGAAGTATCCTTAAAGCGTTTTTACTCATGGTCAGTCACTCCTTTTCCTTCCGCAGTTGTTGCAGAACATTCCCGTGATGCCCTTGTTGCCGCATTCGCAGTCCCATGTAGCAGGCTTCGGTTCGGGCTTTTTAGCTCCACACATATTGCAGAACTTGCCTGTTATATTCTTGTTCCCGCAGGAGCAGTCCCACGTCTCTTTTTCGGGCT
>DBWG01000166.1:4860-11419 GCA_002308635.1 Ruminococcaceae bacterium UBA1244
TTGCAGAATTTGCCGATGATACCTTTATTTCCGCAGGCGCAGTCCCACGTCTCTTTTTCGGGCTTCTTGGCGCCGCACTCATTGCAGAACTTTCCTTTTATGCCCTTGTTTCCGCAGGCAGGACAATCCCAGCCTGAGGGAGTTTCATTGCTTTCGGCTGCGTTCTGATTGGGATTCAAGCCCGAAAACATCGTACCCAACTGAGGCACAACAGCCTGCGCTGCTGCAAGACCGATGCCGAGTCCCATGATGTCGCCCACAACGCCGCTTCCGCCGCCTGTGGAAATTGCAGGCCCCATATTGCCGATCCCCTCGGCATAAGCCTTCTGTACATCAGCCTGAATGACATCCTTCTGGCTGTAGCCCTTGGCCTTCATTATTTCGGCTTCGGTAAGTCCCTGCATACGCATTGCCTGAGCCTCAGCCTGAGCTTCGATCACTCTGCGCTCGGCTTCACGGCAGGCAATTTCGGTTTCGGTGGTCTGCTGTTCAAGTACGGCTTCTCTGCGGGCAGCTTCGATCTCTGCTTTGCTGCGCTCCTGAGCAGTACGGTACTGTGCAGTGGTCTGAGCTTCTACCGTCTTTACAGTTGCCTGCGCCTGCAGGACTTTGCTCTGTAGTACGATGGTATGCAGTTCACGGATTCGCTTGAAATTCGGGTCGTTCTCGGGAAGTACCACATTCGTTACATAAAACTGCGGAATTGTCAGACCGTATTCCTCAAAGCCTGCTTTGATCTTTCCGCGGAGGGATTCGGAAATAATATCAAGCTTTTCGTCTATCTCTAAAAGGTCTATCTCATTCTGCTTGATGACGGCAGGAAGATTTGTCTTTACGGCATTGGCGATAAGCGGGCGGAAGGAATTTTGCAGAGATTTTGTAAAATCGGATGATGTTTTGATACGGTTAATGTGTCCGCACGCGGCATTATCACACTTTATCTCGCCAGCTTTTGCATTGACCGTGTATAAGGTTTGCCCACATTTTTCGCAAATCACAGTCTCAGGCTGATTTTCGGTTTTCCATGCGATGCCTTTCATGGTGCCGACCAGCTTTATCAGCAGCTTGCGGCCGTTATCAACCGCAATATTCATCTCGCCTGATGCACCAAACTCCAGCGGTGTACCGGTCAATGGGTCAATAAAACGCACCTTGTCAGGGGTACCCCATTTTATCGCCATCTGAACGGTCTTGTTGATGAAATAAACCTCCGAATGAAACGTGCCGTCCGTGTCAGTGGGCAGCTTATAGAGCTTTTCAAGTATCGGGAGCTGCTGGGTTTCGAGGGTATAGCGGCCGGGGCCAAAGGTGTCCAGTGCCTGACCGTCACGGAAGAAAACCGCCTCCTGACTTTCGTGGACAATAAGCTGTGAACCTAAATTAAAGTCCTCGATCGGATGTTTCCAGATGAGTGTATCGTTGTCGCCTTCATACTTTATTATGCTTGCAAGACCGTCATGCTTGATTTTCTCCTGCATGAGCTGCATCTGAACATCGTTCACACAGTCGCAGACGGGGCAGGTGTATGTATTGGCATTTTTTGCGGCGATAAGCTTCACTCCGCACTGTACGCAGGAAAACTCCTCCACCTTTGTCTTGTCGGACAGCTCATTGATATTCTCATGGCAAACCGGACACTTTGCTTTGTCGCCTCTTGACTGGTCAAACACCACGTCATTTCCGCAGTGGGCGCACTTGTGGCTGGTCAGTCTGTCAGTCCTCACATTGATGACAAACCCACAGGCACAGTCGATCTTCTTCCGTGCAAAAAATCCCGATCTTGCTTCTGCAAACCGTCCGCAATTCGGACATTCAATTACAAATTTACTCATTTTCTTTTCCTCCGTTTATTCAAAAGTTACTTCCATATTTTTTAGTGCAAACTCCATGCACAACAGCATGATCTCGTTTCGTGTGCGTCCTGTCGTTTTCGCTACTTTATCAAGGTCGGCTATCATATCTTTCGGCAATCGGGCAGAAATGACCGTTGTTTCGCCGGTGTAAGCTTTGGGGGTAATTTTCAGTTTTGGTTTTTCTTGTTCGGGCATAAGCATCACCTCACACGATGTTATTGTTTATAAGATGTGCTTGTGTCAAATGAGCTACTGACATCATATAATACACTACAATCATCACTAAATTCAAAATAGTGGTCACTGTAATCGAAGTACTTTTTTGTTTCTTTATTCCAATTATATGCAAATTTATACTCATGACCATCTGTTGCATTTGTATTAAAAGTTTCTTCACCAATNNCAATATAGTAAATAATTTTAAAATTCCAATTATCTTTATCAATTATAATTTTGTAGTAGTAATAATAATCCCTTAAATACTCTAATCTTCTCTTCTGCTCGTACGTAAATGTATCAGTTTTTTCAGTATCTAAATATATTCCTGCATATGTTTGAAAATCATTCAGATATTCCGTAATTTCTTTTTGATATCCGTTGTCTATCATAAACTGTGTATACGTTGTCGTTAATGAAAAGTCAGATTCTTTAAAAGCGGCAAATGCTTTGTCGGGTTCCCCGTTTTTAAATGGAGTTAGGATTTTATTTTTTCTTTCATTTAAATCTTCTTCTTCACATTTTTGAGCCATAGTTTGACAATCCAAAAAATCTCCAAGATTCTCATAATAAGGTTTAGCATCATTATATTTTTTTGATCAAATAACTGTTTTGCATGATCGTATATTGTTTTCTTGGTTTTCTGTAATTTGTCGTTATATCCCTCAATTTCTGATATTTTTCCAAGCTTCTCCGCCGCATTTAAATATTCAGATTGTGTTATTTCATAACATGCTTCACAATATAATTTTAATACTTTACTGTCTTCAAATGAAAAAATCTCATTAAAAACTGTAATCGCATTAGCATACTGCTCCTCGTTGATGTATTCTTTTCCTTTTAGGTATTCAATCTTATTTTTTATCGTAACTGCCATTTCAGAAGAATCTTTATAGTTTTTGATTTCAGAAAATAACGATAGAGCTTCATCATATTTTTCTTCATTATATAGATCCATAGCTTTGTTATACTTACTTTCAGGAATGATTCCCGTGATCAGAATCATAACAAAAGCTATACATACCAATAAAGTAGAAATCACAATGGTGAAAACTATCTTGCGTTTTTTCACAACGCTTCTTTTTTCTTTCTCTTTATGCTCACGTTCAATACGCTCGGCTTCTTTTAGTACTTTTATTGCTTCAATTTTTTCTTGACAAACTTTTAACTGTTCGTCAGCATCCCTGTAACCCAAAATCGACATAAACGCAACTTCCGCCGACTTATATTCTGCTTCACTTTTAGCCGCATTCATTAACTTAACGGCACCATTATAAGTGTCTTCCAGTTTTGTTTGCTCATTGCGCTCTTTTATGTAGTGGACACTGTTTAACAGCCCTGTTCTAAGCTGTTCGTTGCCGTATCGTACCACCTTCTGAAAATTATTGCTTCCGTCAAATGGCTGTGCGCAGTTTTTCAGCTCTTCACGCTTTCTGACCTTCAATTCCGCCATCAGCTTGCCAAGATAGGCCTGTGCATTTTCCGGGTCGATGTCCAGAGCCTTCTCGCAGTATTCATCCGCACTCTGCCATTCGCCGTCCTCAAGGAAGATGAACGCACGTTTGATGAGAGAATTGGCGGTGGGGTTGCCGACCGGAACAGCTGCTGTCTGTGTTTTTGCGGCAGAAGCCTTCGGCTCGTCCTTGTCAATGACTTTCTTGATACCGCAGACAATATCGTTGATAAAGCCGATCTTGCTCATGTCCTGCGCCTGCAGATGGGCAAACTCCTCCGGCAGTTCATAAGCATCCATATCCTTGTAGCAGGGAATCAAAAGCTTGGAGCGGTCGTTTTTCATCATTTTAAGATAGCGGCTCCACTCGTTCTTGACCCACACAGCGGTGAAATACTCCGGCTTGGTGCCGATTGCCAGCATGACCTTTGCGCTGTTGAGAGCAGCAAAAATACAAGGCTCATAAGCCGAACCCAGCTTGTCTTCAAGAGTTATCGCCGCATAGAATACCTTGAAGCCCTCGTTTGTCAGCTGATGGTAAATATCGTTTGCGATAACGCTGTCGGGAGTGCGTGAGCCGTTGTCGCTCTCCTTGTAGCAGATGAATACATCATAGGGGTCTTCTTTGGCGGATAAAGCAAGGATTTCCTTTTGCAGACGGTCGATCTCCTTTGCTTCCGCCTCATAAATACCCCGCTGTACCATATCCGCACAGCGCAGGGCTTCCTTATAGTCCTCGTCTGCGATGATGGAATCAAAGGATGTACGGTGACAGGTGGGGATGCGCTTAAAGGTGCCCGGGTCCTCCACATATTCAATGCCGTACTTGCAGAGAATAAGTCCCCAATGGGCTTCGGCGTCGTCAGGGTTATTCTGCACCAGCTTTTCGTAGAGCTGCTCCGCCTTGTCGAACTCGCTTTTCATTCGCAGGATGTTCGCACGATTAAACAGTGCCTGTAAATTTTCATCTTTAGCGGTTGTTATAGTCTGCTGTGTGCCGCAATATTCACATTCGCAAACGGTCATTCCCTCGGTTACATCCAATGCTCCGCCGCACATTTTACACTTCAAAACTGCCATGATCATACCTCCACGTTCACGAAAATGTGTGAAAAATCTCTATCTAAAGAGTACTACAAATGTATTCTGAAATCAGGCGATTCTGACAGATTTTTTTATTCTTCTTTAAAATTTCTTGTGAAATCAGCAAAAGCCGCCCGGGCCAATCCGGACGGCTTTCCTTATGCCCCGATAAGATTACCACAAAATCAAATAAAGTCAATTATACGAAAGCCCTTTTAAAAGCATGATAATTCTCGCTGCTGCGCTGCGGGGGACAATATACTGCAAACTCTATCGTTTTGAAATCGTAAAGATAATCCTGTATGATCTCTTTATACGCCTGTGCAACCACATCCGGCGGATTCCTGAACGCACCGCAGCCGAATGCACCGAGAATGATAACATCCACGCCTTCACTTACTGCTATATCAAGTATTCGCTTTGCTCTTTTCTTGTGCAGATCCCTGAGGTCTTTGTCAGAAATACTGATATTGTCATATCTGGAATTCAGATTCGGTGCGGCGCAGGTTATCACATCCACATTATACCATTCGTTTTCAGGCAGAAGCTTTGGAAGTGCCGTGTCAGACTTGAATACGGTTATTCCCGGAGAATAAATGCAGTCGTCATTATAAAGAGAATTGATTCTTCCTGATTTCAGTTGTCTGTAATGGGTATCGTGGAATTGCTTTTTTGTTTCGTTATCGCCTATGGCGAAATACAGGGTACTGCACCGGCACAGACTTTCCTCCTGAGCGCCTGCGCCTGTCGTTACGCCGCCGCCGACACGAGTGGATGATGCAAAATTCAGTACGCATACACGATCACCGCTGTATCTCTTTGCAGCTTCAAAGCTGCGCCTTTGTGATACTATGACCTCTGACGGAGTATCAAAGCGGTGCTCTCCCGGCTTTTTTATTGCTTTCTCAGACTCAGCAACAACATACTGATGTACAATGGTTTCCTTTATAGATGCCGCTAATTTTTCATTGCTGCGGCAAAGTCTTTCGGTATCATTAAAAATATTGATAAGTTCTGTTCTCATTTTTATTCTCCTCTTTTTGATAAATTTTTTAAAGACCACCATGTGGCAGTTCTTCTAAAACTGCCTCTATGCCCTTTGTTATATAAAGCTCGTTGATATATTTCATCCCTGCTTCAAAGCCCTTCTTGTCAGATATCCATTCATCCGTATCATCATCAGACATCGGCTCAAACCAGGATTCATAGATAATGACTCTTTCTGTGATAAACGGAAGAATAACATCCTCTATTCCTCTCATTTCTTCATCCTTGCTTCTATGATGATGATTCCATTCCCGGAAAAATACAAGCAGACCGCTTTTTTCATCAAAGTCGGCAAGATAGTCCGGAGAATCGCAGTATCCGCCGAAACAGGTAAGATCTTCCATGAATTCTGTTTCTTCCTCCGGATAATAATCATGCCCTTTGCCATACGGATATAAGGCATATACCATCCGTTTCAGCTCATCGTCAATAACTGCCGACCAGCAGCCCTTGTCAAAGGCAGCTGCTATATCTTTGCGGTATTTTTCTTTAACTATCCCTTTGTAATGAAAGCCAAAATACCAGCTCATTTTTTACACCTACCCCATATGATTACAGCAAAAAAATACATTCAGGCAGTTTTTTAAATTCATCTCCCAAAAGAGAATCCATTTCTCCGCCGTTAAAATAAATATACAGCTTTCCAAGCACTGTTTCAAGTAATTCTATCGGAAACATAATGTATTCTGCCGGGGCGGTCAATAAGATAGTTATTGATAGTGTTGATCTCGTTACAGGTAAGAACAAACATTTTTTTACCGGATGAGATACCGTCAAACAGCTCCAGAAGTTCCGCCTGATGAGAAAACATCATTCCGCTGACCGATTGATGATTCATCCCTAATCCCATTCCCGGACCGTGATTGATACCGCAGGTATTGTGATCCTCTCCGAAGCGCTTTTCAAA
>DBWG01000166.1:11448-13109 GCA_002308635.1 Ruminococcaceae bacterium UBA1244
TCATAATATTTATCCACAACGATAACGGGGATACCTCTCTTTAAGGCTTCCAAAGCTGTCATCCTGATGAACAAGGTCTTGCCCATACCCTTCTCCCCGCTGAGCAGGACACCGAAATTCCTGTTAAAACTTCCAAAGGCGCAGAAAATCTTTTCAAGCTTTTCCTGATGCTGTCCGTAGATCTTTTTCTCATTGACTGATATATCGCCATAATCTTCAAGATATAGCCCTGTATCCGGATCAAACCGCACGGAGTAAGCCTTTGTTTCCAGCTTATCGATGGTGGTCATACTGCCTTCAAAAATATTATACCGGTTTTCTGTATGTATGATTTTCATTTTAACGCTCTCCTCTCAATGCTGTTTTTTGTATTCAATAAATGTATAGATACTGTTTGCTGTTCTGACAATGTGCTTGACCTCGTTATCAGAGAGAAACTCTTCGCTGTGGAACATTACCGGTGATGTATGTATCTTCATATGAGAACCGGGTCTTATGATTGGCTCGGGATAGAAAATACACATTCTTTCGCCGATATTTATTTCGGGAATTTTTCCGGAAAAGCCCTGTATATTATTGTACATATAGCCTTCCATTGCAGTCCTTTCATTGCCGTTCATATCTGTTACAGACAGCACTCTGATTTCCCTCATGTTTTCACAGAGCAGCCGCATTCTTTCCCGATCTTCAGGATCGATCTCCTCTTTATCATATGTGTCATCCCATATTTCATCATCGGATTCACCGTCCTCATCATCCTCGTCCGAGTCACTGTCATCATCGGATGAGTTATACGGCGGTCTGAAATCTTCAATATCGGGTACATCCCATTCAAATGTATCATCCTCATAATCATCGCCGGATCCTTCCTCATCCTTACTCTTTGTGACAACCTCATCCGGGATAAGGATCGGATAGAATATTCTGTCGATCAGAATATTCCTTTCTGAGCTTGTAAGAAATTTTCTGTCCTTTGAATGATAAAAATGCTCATACTCGCTCTGGACGGGAATAAATGGCAGAGGATGTACCGTTCCTCTTTCAGAATCGACCTTTGCCGCCATTTTCACCTCGTCAAACGCTCCGAAAATGATCCAGATGTAATAGAAAGTTCTGTCATCAACTGCTTCAACATTCGGGTCAAAACGTACCGCATCAATTTCATCATCCGTAAAGCTTTCATATCTGAACGGACAGCCGAACAGGAAATCAGCTTCCTCACTCATGAACTCCTGAGGTTTCCTGCCTGCTAAGGAAAGAAGCCTTGCAGAACGCATAAGGTCGTGATACATTTCAAGATCCGTGAAGCCCTTTCTAAGTTCAAGCTCCGGTGTTTCATCATCAGGATCAGCCGCCTTGAGCTGTTCCTCACAGATGATTCGGTAGTGCTTTTTTTCGTGCATCAGATTGTCAACAGCACAGGATGTGAGAACCTTGTTAAAATCAGTATGCCAAAATCCTTAATGGAAATAGGGGCAAGCGCATTCAGGCAGTGCAGAAGACTTGACGGTATCCGTCTGCCCAACAGCGTTTCAAAGATCGGAGATTTAGCCTTTGCGGACTGTGAGGAATTAACAGAAATGAAGCTTCCTTTACTCATAACTGAAATTTGTTATGAGACATTTTCACTGCCGGAATAAACGGAACGACCAAATATAATA
>DBWG01000055.1 GCA_002308635.1 Ruminococcaceae bacterium UBA1244
AAGCTGTAAAGACAGAATTTCGCAAAATCGTTTTTGAGAGTGTCAAATATATGGCTCTCGTTCGCTGTGGACTTGATACATCATCTGTGGATGATGATGTATTCAGAAATCTGTCAGCTTTTTCCGAAGTGCAGATAACAGATATTCTCGGTACGGCTGTCAGCAGTATATCGGAACAGGCTTTAAGAGAAATAGAAACAACCGTTAAGACGGTTGAAAGGAGAAATCAGAATGAGCGTAACAATCAAGAACAAGATAATCAACGGAATACCACACCTTTGGGACGAGGAGACGAGGACATATTATCCGACAGTGAAAGAGGACAAGCAGACAGGTTTGACATATACTCTCGANNACATTCGTGTACCTGCCGAACCTGACAGTAACGCAGGACGAGAGAGAAATCGGAATATGGGGAGAACGCAGACGGAGGTATCTGCAAAAAGCGAAACCGACACTGTATATGCAGATGCAGGACAATCACAGCCTGACAGATCACCTGATCTCGATCAACGAAGCAGCAGACTCAATGATGGAGCAGTTAGAAGCGGAGATGATGGAGAAGGAAGGCGTGAACGAGAAGCTGAAAGCGGAAGATTGGATGGAGTGGGTACGCAGAGCGAACTCGATTCAGAACAGAGCAGAGGAAATCGTGTACAGCAATCTGATAAACAAATAAAAAGAAACAGACAGCGAAAAGCAAAGCAAAAGGCAGAGGAACAAAAAGTTTCCCCTGTCTTTTCTTCTTATGAAGGAGAACAGATGAGTATGTTTCAGTCGGAAAAGACTGAACAGGACAGAGCGAATGAATACGCTATGTCACAGCTCATCGATCACGGTTCAGCTTTTTCTGACGGCAAATTCAGGATACAGGAATACTTCTCTCAGGAGCATACCCGAAAGGAGAAAGCAAAATTCCTCAGTGATGAATTTGGATGGGGCGGCTATACCGGCGGCTATACTGGCGGCATTGAAAGTATGGACTATCGTCCAAACAAAGGCATTACAATGACACGCACTGACAAGGAACATCCCGAAAATAATATTGCTGTCACTCTGACTTATCCGCAAGTTGCTGACATGATAGATCAACTGATTGCTGATGACAGATACATCACTCAGAAAGATATTGAGGACAGACAAAACAGAGCCATCTATACTTTAAAAACGAATAATCCCGACAATCCTAATGATGTTCCTCAGATTGAAAAAGCAAAAGCAATTCTTGACAGCTATAACATTGATTACAGTCAGCTTCTTGCCAATCAGCCTACAGTTGAAACGGCAACACCGGAACAGATTGAAGAAATGAATGCCGCAATTCCTGACAATGCGGAACTGCCCGACATTAACGCACCGTCAGTTCCGGCTGAACCGGAAGAAACTGTTTATTCTGAAAGTGCTGTTGTTGCAGAGTTCAGGAATAAGACAACCGAAAGCTTTCATCTTATCAACGGCAAAACGGAGTTTGATATTGAACTTGAAGTTGAGGAACTTTTGCGGAATGAAATGCAGGAAAGCAACATAGCCGGAGAGATAAAAGGTGTCGTGTTGTACGGCTCCCGTTCTCGTGGACTTGAAACAGGAGAGGATACCGATATAGATATTGTCGTACAGATAGACGGTTCCGAACTGAAAGAGGATGCACTATACAACATTTTCAGCGATATGGATATTGAGATTGACGGCATAATCGTTGATGTCAATCCAATTCGCCCCGAAGAAACAGGAACGCTTGAAGATTATTTGCCGAAAGCCGAACTGTATCTTCAACAAAAGCAATCCGAAAGAACGGCACAGAAGTTTTCTTCTTTTGTCAGTGAAGCTGACTATGACATTGAAAATCGACAAGTATTGAATGTCAACGGCGGCAGCATTTATACCATACCTATTAGAACCGACAGTGGCTTATTAGCCAGACTTGCCGCACATGGTGTTGTTCCTCAAGATGAAATGACACAGGTTTATCTGAACAGCGATTATGGCACTTCGTGGAATAAGTTGGTGATTCAAGATAAATGGGGCAATCGTTTCAACAACATTGATATGTCAAAAGTGCTGACGGCTGATGAATTGCGTATAGCACAGGCTGTTCTTGATAAAGTCCATGACCTTGAACACCCGAAAGCCGAACAGGAAATTTCTTCTTCTGATGGGAAACAAAAAGTTACCGAACCGGAAGAAAATGACCCGTATCTGATAGACAATCCCGTTGTAACTGTTGACAGGTACAATTACACGATTGATTTCAATAGGATTGCTGAAATACGCTTTACAAGGGAAGTGGAAGAATATATAGGCGGTCTTGACAGTGACGGACACGAAAAACGAGATAACTATGGTGTATCGGAAGAATATACCTCTTTTTATCTTTCTGACAGTTATTTGCTGAAATACGAAAGCAACCATGCCAATTATTATCCTGTTACCATAGAAGAAGCCGCCGAAGATATTGAACGACTTATACATGAAGCACTCACCACTCCTGATATGTCTATTCGCATTACCGACAGAGAAGGAAATATCTCCTATCTTGACAGGGGACACTTTACTATTGTTGATGAATCGGAAAATGCTCTTGAATCTCCTGATGAGCAGACAGAAATGGGGCTTGAAGCCCCAAAACCTGTTGTTACGGCTGAAATAGGTTTCAGCGAAAGCCGTTATATTGATGAGATACTTGACCGGATAAAGGAAAGAACCGGCGGTGTTTCGTTCGCTATGGCAAACGCTCTTATGGAATACCTTGACGAAAAACAGCACTTTGAGCGTTTGAATCCTGCCATACACGCAGGATGGTTCGACAAAACAGACTTTATCGTAAGGGCAGTTATTGACGGAGAAGAATACGGCTATAACGGCAGATTTGATATTGGTGACGGCAAAGGAACCGGCGGCGGTAGTCTGATCGACCATATCAGTGATTTTGTTAATTACACGCTTGAACCAAGAAACCCTTACCATCTGAACGATGAAGAACTTGCCGAACAGAGAAAAATCAGGGATGTCATCATTCCTTTTTTGCGTGAGCATGAACAGCTTACTGACGAAGAACAGGCAATTCTGAACGGTATTAAACACGATTATCCGATTCAGACTACAAGAGAGCAGTATGAATCCCTTATCGGAAAAACCGTCATATATAAAAATCGTACATACACTCTTGAAAAGATAGATTTTGATAATCAAACAGCTACAATTCGCAGTGAAAATTCCGGATGGAAGCCAGTGAGCAGAGATGTTCCGTTAGGGGGATTATTAGAAGAAAATCTTGATATGCTTCTTGATGAACAAGAAATGTTCTTCTTAAGCTGCGACTTGCCGTTCCTCCTGACAAAAAACGGTCTTGCCTATGACGAGATAGAAGATCTGTCATACCTGTTCTTTGACGAAAAGCGTATTGACAAATATCCTCCCAATGACAGAGGAAGTTTCGGCAACGGCTCCTTGAAGGAATCACAGATTTATGAACTTGTCCGGCGGCACAGAAACGGAGAAGATATTTCAAAGGAACTTGTAGATGGTTTGTTCGGCAGTGATACCCATGAAGCAAGGATATATTTCAACGGTGACATAATGGAACCGCTTGACTTAAAGGTAACACATACAAACGCAGGCTTGCTTGTTAATTACGGGGCGTACAGCCGTATTGTTAACATTGGAAGAATGGGACAGGCTTATTTACAGCGTTTCCAAGCGGAATATGAAGATATTCAGAGAGCGGAAGCCGAAGAAGAAGTACATATAAACGCTCGGAAAGCTCTCAAAGAATCAGGCTATGACTTTGACACCGAANNTTTACAGAGTACGGTGTTGAGGAAATATACTACAATCCGGACAGCTCAGAGGGCGGACAGTTTGTAATAAGTCAGATAAGCCATGAGGATATTCTCGAAGCAGAAGCCGCAACAGCTAATATAAAAGAGGTTGTTCCACGAACAAAGGCATTTTTTGAACAGCTTGAGGGCAATTCAAATCAGACAGCCATTGATATTACAAGTGATGAATTCGGTGATTATGTTGAAAGGTTTAATCAGCCTTTCGACCTTGAGGGCGGCTATACAAGTACAATGGATGATCTTATTGAAAGGTCAAGACAGCAAATCGAACAGCGTACCGAAACTGCCGCACCAAAACAGGAACAGCAGTTACAGGAAAATATAACAGGCTCATACAAAATCTATCAGCTCAGAAGCGGTGAAGAAAACCGTTACAAGCGTTTTGAAGGTCTTGCAGGACAGCCGGAACCGGTTTCTATCAGTGATTATGAGCTTGTCTATGAGGGCAGTCTTGCCGATATAGACAGCAGAGATAATCTGAATGAACAGTTAGAAGCTATCTTTACAAAATTCAATACAGACCGTCCCGAAGATTTCAAAGGTCACTCCTTATCGGTAAGTGATGTTGTTGTTATAGAACAGGACGGAAAGCAAACGGCACATTTTGTTGACGATGTAGGTTATCAGAATGTGCCTGATTTTTTTGCAGAGAGGACAAAAAAACAAAATGAAGAACAAATTGAATTACCAAATATAGGAGATATCATTACTTGGAAATCTGTTGCGAACTGGTATGACATCGAAAATATTGATGAAAATTCAATCACCCTGCACACACATAACAGTCCAAATAATTTCGCTGATATTACATTCAAAGTGTCAATTAGTGACTTTATCAGTGGTGGTTTTCAGATTGTAAAAAAAGCCGGAGAAAGCCAACAAACTGAACAGCATACCGAAACTACCGTACCAAAACAGGCACAGCCGAAGGAACAACTGCCGGATATAAAAAATCTCAGTCAGCTCAAAAGCAATGTGCATGAAGGCTTGGAGTTTGAGATAACAGACCATCTCAGACCGGAATGTATCGGGGAACACAGAATTATTACTTCTGTAAATACCATAGGATTTACATCACGCAAACTTGACGAAAACGGTCAACCTTTTGGAAATGACATACACATGGAATGGGGAAAGGCGGCGAACTGGAGTTTTTCAGAGAACAGCTTTACTTCTCGTATGAATGACGGCGATATGCTGATGCAATTCCGTTTTGTAGAGCGTAAAAAAGTATTGTCCGATACGGATACAGAAGTTACAGAGCAAACACACGAACAGCCTGAAAAAATCAAGTCTGTCAAAGAACTAAATCAAGAAACAATTGACCAAATCAAAGTTGGAAGCAGAATCACTTTCAAAGAGGGTAGTTTTGAGGTTACAAAAATAAATGAGGATTTTTCAATCGAACTTGCTAATCTTGATAAATCGTCAATAGA
Organism: Ruminococcaceae bacterium UBA1244; assembly: GCA_002308635.1. Taxonomy (GTDB): domain Bacteria; phylum Bacillota; class Clostridia; order Oscillospirales; family Acutalibacteraceae; genus UBA1213. The sequence continues at coordinate 5,276 of DBWG01000055.1, forward strand.
AGTCGGAATGTCCTTTATAGGTCATTGGAAAAAGAGACTGCTTGAAAAAGCAGGAGATGAACCTATATCTATTGTTCAGCCCGAAGAAGTCAAACTTAAATCTATCGTTGTTGATTTACAGCCGACAAAAGTAAAAGCCGATGATATAAAAATCGGTGACAGGTTTGAGTATAAGGGCAAAGAATATGAGGTCACTCACCTACACGGAGTATATCCTGATGATGTCGGTGTATCTTACATTGACAGATCATCAAACGGTTTAGAGTATGAAGTAACTTCTAACATTGACAGATACACGCTCGCCAATCAAGGAAGGTATCTCGGCAACAGCCAACAAGAAGAAAACATTCAGCAGGAACCGGAAAACTACCATATCACAGACCTGATGCTCGGACAGAAAAAGCCGCTTGATAAATTCTATGACAATCTTGCGGCAATAAAAACACTGAAACAGCTTGAAGCAGAGGACAGACAGGCAACACCCGAAGAACAGGAAA
>DBWG01000004.1 GCA_002308635.1 Ruminococcaceae bacterium UBA1244
TCTTCGGCTTCTGCTCTCCGAATATCCTCGTATTCAGCCTGAAAACGCTGTAAATACGCCTGTCCCATCCGTCCGATATTAACGATACGGCTATACGCACCGAAGTTGACAAGCAAGCCTGCGTTCGTATGGATCACACTCAGATCAAGAGGCTGCATTACATCATCATTGAGATATATCCTTGCTTCACTTGTATCATTGCCGAAAAGCCCGTCAACAAGCTCCTTTGAAATATCCTCTCCGTTTCTGTGCCGCCGGACAAGTTCATATATCTGCGATTCCTTTAAGGAACCGGCACCAAAACTCCCTCTGTCATTGGGAGGAAATCTGTCAATGCGGCTTTCATCATAGAACAGGTATGACAGACTTTCTATCTCGTCATAGGCAAGACCGCTTTTTGTCAGGAGGTACGGCAAATCGCAGCTCAGGAAGAACATTTCTTCATCTTCAAGAATCATTTCAAGATTTTCTTCTAACAAGTCTCTCAGAGAAACTTCTCTGCTTGTCGGCTTCCAATTAGAAGTATCATCCCGAATGGCAGCTTTTGAAGTCTCGAAGTCTATCTTTTCAAGAGTGTATGTCCGGTCTTTATATGTGACAGGTTTTCCGATAAGGGCTTCATACTGTTCTCTTGTGGTCTGAATCGGATAATCGTTCTTGATACCGTTCAGAATTGCCTGTTCTTCATCAGTAAGCTGTTCGTGTTCATGAAGTAACGGAATAAATACATCTCTGATCTCCTGCTTTTCAGCAAGTTCGTTATCATTCAGATGAAAAGGATTACCCGGCTCAAGTACATAATTGTTATGATCTCTGATATGATCTATCAGACTGCCGCCGGTTCCCTTGCCGTCACCTATATCAATCCGTCCGTTATATGTATATTCTTCTCCGTCAATTATTGACGTAATTGTAAAATCGGTCTTTTTGTACCAGCCTGCGTGTATGGCAGGATTAAGACGTTCAAGGTGCTGTTTCTCGTCAAGGTATTCAATAAGGGCATTCACCATAGCGAACGAAATGCCGCCGGTTCTTTCCTTTATCCGGTCGAGAATATCATCAATGTAACCGTGTTCACTTAAACCGATTTCAGCCGTAACAACAGGTTTTGGGGCTTCAAGCCCCATATTTTCATTTTCCTGCTTTGGTTCTTCGTAGAACGGTTTGAGCTGCTCATCGCTGAAATATGTCAATTCATCAAAATCAAGATCGCCCAAAGCGTCAACAAGTTCACCAAGAGAGTTATAAGCTATCGTTTCAACGATTTGTCCGTCAACCTTTTTTATAATGCTCGGATTTACGAGGTCAACAGAAGCCTGAATTTCGTGTTTGTCGTCCTCTGTCGTTGTATAGGCTATTTCGATATTAGAAAGGTCGGAGAAGTCCGCACCCATCTCACTTTCGTATTCAGAATAAAGAAAAGCATTGATACGCTTTTCTGCTTCTGCGATAAGTGCATCCCTATCTTTTGGGGCTTCAAGCCCCATTTCTGTCTGCTCATCAGGAGATTCAAGAGCATTTTCTGATTCGTCAGTAATGGTAAAGTGTCCCCGATCGAGGAAAGATATGTTTCCTTCTCTGTCGGTAATGCGTATCAACATATCGGGAGTAGTGAGTGCTTCATGTATAAGTCGTTCAATATCTTCGGCGGCTTCTTCTATGGTAACAGGATAATAATTGGCATGGTCGCTTTCGTATTCCATCAAATAACTGTCAGAAAGATAAAAAGAGGTGTATTCTTCCGATACACCGTAATTATCCTTTCGCTCGTGTCCATCACTATCAAGACCGCCTATATATTCTTCCACTTCTCTTGTAAAGCGTATTTCAGCAATCCTATTGAAATCAATCGTGTAGTTGTACCTGTCAACAGTTACAACGGAATTATCTATCAGATATGGGTCATCTTCTTCCAGTTCGGTAACTTTTTGTTTCCCGACAGAAGAGGAAATTTCTTGTTCGGTTTTCGGGTGTTCAAGGTCATGGACTTTATCAAGAACAGCCTGTGCCATACGCAACTCATCAGCAGTCAGCACTTTTGCCATATCAATGTTGTTGAAACGATTACCCCATTTATCTTGAATCACCAATTTATTCCACGAAGTGCCATAATCGCTGTTCAGATAAACCTGTGTCATTTCATCTTGAGGAATAACACCATGTGCGGCAAGTCTGGCTAATAAGCCGCTGTCGGTTCTGATAGGTATGGTATAAATGCTGCCGCCGTTGACATTCAATACTTGTCGATTTTCAATGTCATAGTCAGCTTCACTGACAAAAGAAGAAAAAAGTCGAGCCTGTTTGTCAGCTTGTTTCTGTTCAAGATAGGCTTCTGCTTTCGGCAGATATTCGTCAAGCGTTCCGGTTTCTTCAGGACGGATAGGATTGACATCAACAGGGATACCGTCAATCTGAATGTCAAGGTCATTGAAGATATTGAAAAGTGCATCTTCTTTCAGTTCCGCACCGTTTATCTGTACGACAATATCAATATCCGCATCAATGGCTGATTCAAGTCCACGAGAACGGGAACCGTAAAGAACAACGCCTTTTATCTCTCCGGCTATGTTGTTTTCCTGCATTTCCTGCCGCAAGAGCTGTTCAACTTCAAGCTCAATGTCATACTCATTTTTGCCGTTGATAAGATGAAAGCTCTCTATGGTTTTGTTGCGGAATGCAGTGACAACAACACTTTCAGAATAAACAGTTTCTTCCGGCTCATCCTGAACGGACGGAGCGTTAATGTCGGGCAGCTCCGCATCGTCAGGAATAGCAGCATTCATTTGCTCAATTTCTTCGGGAGTAGCTGTTTCAACTATCGGCTGATTGGCAAGCAACTGACTGTAATCAATGTTATAGCTGTCAAGAATAGCTTTTGCTTTTTCAATTTCCGAAACTTGAATAGGATTGTTCGGGTCATAGGTTTTCAGAATATGAATTGCCCTGTTCTGTCTGTCCTCAATATCTTTCGGTGTGATGTATCTGCCTTCCGCAATCAGTTGATCTATCAGATCAGCAACTTGCGGATAAGTCAGATTGACAGCAATATTATTTTCGGGATTTTCCTTGTCTGTGCGTGTCATGGTAATGCCTTTGTTTGGACGATAGTCTATACTTTCACCGTAGCCGGTATAGCCGCTCCATCCAAATTCATTACTGAGGAATTTTGCCTTCTCCTTTCGGGTATGTTCCTGAGAAAAGTATTCCTGTATTCTGAATTTGCCGTCAGAAAAAGCTGAGCCGTGATTTATAAGCTGTGACATAGCGTATTCATTTGCTCTGTCCTGCTCTGTCTTTTCCTGCGGCAGCATACTCAACTGTTCACCAACAGGAAAAGAAGAAAAGACAGGGGAAACGGTTCGTTCCTCTGCCTTTGTTTTTGCTTTCCTTGTTCTTCTTTTTTTCTGCGGTGCGTTATATGCCGTGTATGCTTCATAGCTGTTTCGTTTTACTTCATCAGAAAATGCCGTGTCAAAAGGAAATGTCCCTTGCAGATACTCCGCTCTGTTTTCCTTTTTGTTGAACACTGCGAAACCGTCATATCCATCATCAAGAAATTTTTTTCCGGCTTTCTTTGCTTCGCTCAATGAAGCATACTCTTGTTTTTCGTCCGTGCCGGAATCGGCAGAGTAGGTGATGACCTGAAAGATCAGTGCTTCACTTATTTGTAGATCAGGCTGTTGTAAACGATTTCCTCTGCTCTGTTCTGAATCGAGTTCGCTCTGCGTACCCACTCCATCCAATCGTCCGCTTTCAACTTCTCGTTCACGCCTTCCTTCTCCATCATCTCCGCTTCTAACTGCTCCATCATTGAGTCTGCTGCTTCGTTGATCGAGATCAGGTGATCTGTCAGGCTGTGATTGTCCTGCATCTGCATATACAGTGTTGGCTTCGCTTTGTACAGATACCGCCGTCTGCGTTCTCCCCATATTCCGATTTCTCTCTCGTCCTGCGTTACGGTCAGGTTCGGCAGGTACACGAATGTTTC
>DBWG01000126.1 GCA_002308635.1 Ruminococcaceae bacterium UBA1244
AGCCGGACTTTATAGCCGTGATTCCTCAGAAAGCCTGCCATATCACGGTATAATTCGCCGGACGGGTCAGTGACAACATAACTGCCGGTCATCTGAATAATATCCGGCTTGATTTTGCGGAAGGATTTACCGGCACCGGAGCCGCCGATAACGAGTTCATTCAGATTGTCTGTTTCGTGATACATCTTTTTCGGACGGGTTACTGTCAGATAAAAGTTATCTCCGCAGGGAATACCTGTTTGGTCTGTGAATTTATCCTTTTCTGACGGGTTAGCCCATCGAGCAGAGCCGTGTTCAATACCCTTGAAATCATTCGGCTTACGGGAGAGCAACATCAGGATTATCAGAACAGCGATAGAAACATATACCCACCATAAATCCTTGTATTGCATAACGAATATGTCTTTTATAACGTCTCCGGTCAACGGCAGTTTGAAGCTGTCAGCCGTAAACAGTGTTTCCAACGATTTCAGGACTTCATTCATTCCCGGCTTTTCGATATTGTTCGTTCTGACGTATCCAAGATAAGCGTAACTGCCGTAAAGGATAAACAGCCAGACGATCAATCCGATAATGACAAAGGTTATAATCAACGGTTTTTTGCTTCGATTGCCTTTCAGTTTATTCTGACTTTCAGCCACTCTTTTCACCTCGTTCCTGTTTGATTGCCGGGTCTTGACCTATCACCGACTCTATTTTCACTGTCTGCCCTTTATCGAACCTGATTACTGCTTTTTCCTCGTCAATTTTTTTCATCTGAAACATTACACCGGCTTTTGCAAGCTGAGCGACCTGTTCAGATGTTATAATACGGTGAGCATCATCAATGAACACAGGAGCAAACCGAAAATGCTGACGATCAGCAAATTCGTATGAAGTCGAATACTGTGTTGCCTTGATAATAATGTTGACAGTATTTTCAAAAGCCGCTTCATCTATGTCAATGAAGCGATTTCTGATCAGCACTGTTTGCAAGTCATCGCAGAACGAAAAAGCATTAGGAGAAATGTGCATAAGTGTTTGCGGCAGATTAAGTGCATAAAGTTTTGAACAGCCCTCAAAGGCATTGTTGTCAATCTCCATAACACCAAGAATAGAGATTTTCAGCAGAGACGAACAATCCTTGAAGCATTCACAGCCGATGTAGGCGACATTTGTCGGGAGAGTTATTTCCGTCAGACCTGTACAGCCGAGAAAAATACCGTTGCAAAGGTAGCCGATTTTTTCGCTGATAGTTACCTTTTTCAGAGAAGTACAGCCCCTGAAAGCATACTCTCCGATCACACTGACGTTGCTCAGGTCGATAGCCTTGAGGGATGAACACTCCTCAAAAGCGTTATCGCCGATTTTGGTTAACGTTGACGGCAATTCGATGTCCTGAAGATTCGTACAGTTCTGAAAAACACCGTCAGCGATTGCCTGTATTCCGTCAAACAGATTAAGCGAAAATACATTCTTTTTTTTACATTCGATAAGCACACCGTTTTCAATGACGATCAGATCATTTTCAAACATAGATAACAAGTTATCAGACCTCCTTTAACCTCTTGAATGAAAAAATGGGGCTTGAAGCCCCATTTTTTATAGCTTCGGCTTTTTGCCCTGACCTTGCCCTTGAACCGGCGGTGTGTTCCCCTGTGTTATGCCGCCCTGTTCGTTCTTCCTGCCCTCAGTATCGAGTTCTGCGTTAAGGACGGCAAGACGAGCAATTTTCGCCTGATACTCTGCTTCTTTTGGAAACGGTTTACCGATTTGCTCCGTAACCTCCGCTAACTCTTCTTCGTGCTTTGCTTTTCTTTCAATGCGTTCCGTCAAAAGGTTTTCGAGCTTATCAAGAATGTTATCCATTCGTGTAAAGCTGTCAGTACCAAGATCATCAAGGAAATATTTGCCTTCTCTTGATAACTGAGCCCTATATACCTTTGAAAAGCTGTCAAACATCACTGATACCTTGAATCCTCTGTACTCACCGATCGGAACATAATCCTTGTGACCTCCACCCTGACGGACAACTTCCATATACGCATTTTTGAAGGCTTCTGCTGCTTCTTTCTTGTCGGTATATGTTTTTCCGTGCAGTGTGATACCCTCAAAGATTTTCTTGCCGTCCTTATCGAGCTTAGTCGGGTGTTCCTGAATGAAAAAGAAATCCATTTGGTTTTTCGGAATAGTATTTTTAAGGATTTGAATTTTTTCCTTGAGATCTTCCGAAATATCCTCACGCCGATACTGCTCCTGTTGGTAGCTGCTGCGTTCAAGACGGAGCTTTCCGACCTCGTTGTCAAGCTCCATTTTCTCCTTTATCCTTTCGTCACCGACACAAAGAGCCTTGACTTCGGCATAGGACAGAGTAGCTTCGTCAACATCGTCACACCGTCTTTGCGGAGATTTAGATGTCATTATCTGACTAATAAATGACTGTTTTCGCTCTAACATTTGGTCGGGTAAAGAGTTGACATTACTGCCAATTCCTCCCCTAAGAACCGTACGTGAAAGTTTCCCCTCATACGGCTCAAGCCTTTCGTAAGGCATCACGTTTGTGACACCCGGCTCAAAATAAGTAATCGTTGGCATGAATTGATTTGTGGCATAATGGATGTACCATAACTGATTTTGTAACGGTATCACTGTTTTCTTTATGCACACTGAAACCTGTATCGGACGTGATAAGGTCTCCGCATATAGGACAGCGATGCTTTTGTTTTCTCCATATCTTTATCAGCTTTTCTCTGCCTTTTGTTCCGTT
>DBWG01000161.1:0-2675 GCA_002308635.1 Ruminococcaceae bacterium UBA1244
ATGCAAAGTTCATTCCAAAGGGCAGCAGAAAGGCTTTTTCTGCATCGTTCTATGGAAACGGCGAAGGAAAAATAAAAATAGAGACCGGCGAGCAGGCTCAGAAGCTGCTTGACGAGATGAAGGATGCCCAGCCCTTTGTCGAAAAGCTCCGCCACGGAACAAGAAAACACCAGCCGGCTCCGCCGNNTTCATCACGTCAACTCTTCAGCAGGAGGCTTCAAGAAAACTCGGCTTCCAATCAAAGCGTACAATGAAGATCGCACAGGAGCTTTATGAAGGCGTTGAAATAGAGGGAATGGGTGCTGTCGGTCTTATAACTTACATGAGAACCGACTCTCTGCGTCTTTCGGAGGATGCTCTTGCGGCAGCCGAAAACTATATCCGTAACAAGTGGGGAGAAAAGTATCTTCCATCAGGAGGTCCCCGCCGTTTCAAATCACGCTCAAACGCTCAGGACGGCCATGAAGCGATACGTCCGACAATGGTGGATATGGATCCCGCTTCTGTAAAAAACAGCCTCACAGCCGACCAGTATAAGCTCTACAAGCTTATCTGGGAACGCTTTATTGCCTGCCAGATGGCGGAAAGCCTTCAGAAAACGACACAGGCTGATATAAATGTCGGAGGATATATATTCAAGGCCTCGGGCTATAGGGTTGAATTTGACGGCTATACTATCCTCTATGTAGAGAGCAGTGACGGAGGAGAGGAAGAGAAAGAGTCAGAGCTTCCGCCGCTTGAAAAGGATATGCCGCTCAAAACAAAGGAGATGCTCCCGAATCAGCACTTTACTCAGCCGCCGGCAAGATATACTGAGGCTTCACTGATAAAGGCGCTTGAAGAATACGGCATCGGCAGACCGTCTACTTATGCTACTACCATTTCTACGATCACTTCAAGGGGCTATGTAAAGCGTGAGGGAAAGACGCTCTTCCCGACAGAGCTTGGCGAAGTAACAACAAAGCTTATGGAGGATCGTTTCCCGAAGATCGTCAACGTAAAATTTACTGCCCAGATGGAGCAGAACCTTGATACAGTCGAAGAAGGCGAATGTGGCTGGGTAGAACTCCTTACGGAATTCTATGGAGATTTTGACAAGACTCTCAAGGCTGCAAAGGAAGAAATGAAGGGTGTCAAGATCGAACTTGAAGAGGATAAGACCGATCTTATCTGCGACAAGTGCGGAAAGCCAATGGTCGTCAAATTCGGCAGATACGGACGTTTCATAGCCTGCTCAGGTTATCCGGACTGTAAGAATATCGTAAAGATGATAAGCAAGATAGGCGTTCCCTGTCCGAAGTGCGGCGGAGACGTTATCGTAAAGAAAACAAAGCGCAGCAGAGAATTCTTTGGATGTTCCAATTATCCGAACTGTGATTTTGTATCCTGGAACCAGCCTACCGATCAGAAATGTCCCCAGTGCGGCGGAACTCTCTTTAAAAAGAAAGGAAAGCTCCCAAAGCTGTTTTGCAATGCGGATGGCTGCGGATTTGAAAAAGAGGACGATACAGAAGAAACAGTCGTCACTCAGGAAGCGGCAAGTACTTCGCCGTCACCTGTGAAGGATGAATAAAATGCTGCTGAAAAGTATATAAATGATCCCTGACAGACTTGTGGAAAGTTTGTCGGGGTATTATTTTGTTCTGAAAATTTTTCGGTTGACGGCAGCATAAATAATATTTGATTGGAAAAATAATATTTTTCTTGCAATCAGATCAGTTCCATGTTATAATGAACCCAAGGGTTAAGCTGTAAAGCTCCTTCTCGGCAAACTCCCGCCGTGTAAAAATAGGGAGGATTTTTATTGCAGCTGCGGGCGTGGTGAGATCGGCAGACGAGTGCAATGGAAAATTGAAAATGGAAAGTGGAAAGTTAATGAGATTGCTCCACTCCGAAATTATATCGGCAGATTGTATTGAAACAGAAAAGCTCCTGACTTCGATTCTAAAGTCGAGTGAAGAATAATTTTCCATTTTCAACTTTCAATTATTAATTTACATAGGCGCCTGTGGTGGAATTGGCAGACACGCTGGATTTAGGTTCCAGTCCGAAAGGGTGCAGGTTCAAGTCCTGTCAGGCGCACTTGATTAAAAGGCATACGCACTTTCCATTATGGTCGGTGCGTATGCCTTTTTTCTTACCATATACTTCCTGTCATTGCCGTAAAACACAAATCAGTATATCCTTAGCAGGCCTGATAATTTAAGAAATTACACACATTCAGGAAAAAATATTATCCTTATTTCTTTCAATGTATTCTCTCAAACAATCAGATAAAGACGGGGAAAAATTATAAAATACAGTGTCTGTTTCTTTGTAGTCATCACAATGACAGCTGACAAGAGCATCGTGAAAATTATCTGCGATCTCCTTCCTGCTGACCGCTGTCAACGCACTGATGAGGTCTTTAACAGGTGTTTCAGGATAGTTTTCAAAAAAACAGGAATGACCACCGCTGTTCATTTCTGTATCGTAATGAAAACAGAGGACAGCGTTTTTTTGTATCGTAGAAAGCGTTTCAAAGTTCCTATTAGTGACTTCTTGAATGAACCTGTTCCATATTGTATTTTTTTCTGTTACTTTTCTATGCAGCATATTATCACCATAATTCATTTAGAAAATCCTGCCACTTGTGTGACAGGATTTTTGCTTTTTAAAGGTACTGAAAAAGATAT
>DBWG01000161.1:2801-4338 GCA_002308635.1 Ruminococcaceae bacterium UBA1244
CTATCCTGCTGAGCTACGAAGACATTTATAACAACAAGATATATTTTACAATTTTATTCTGCGGATGTCAAGAGGAAAGAGATAATTCTTTGTGTCACAGCATAAAAAATATCTGCCAAAAAAATAAGACAAAAGAAGTGAGATATCTCGGAGCGTATTGGTAAAAACGATAATTCTTCAAAAAACGATTGATATTTGTTTAAGAATATTATATACTTGTGATATAAGATAAAACAAAACATAATGAATTCTCAAGGGGGAACTGGAATGTTAAAAACAGCGATCGCAACAGACAGCAACAGCGGTATTTCCCAGCACAGAGCCAAAAAACTCGGAGTCCATGTTTTGCCGATGTCTTTTTATATCAACGACAAACAGTATTTCGAGGGAGTCGATATCACACAGGAAGAATTCTATGATCTTATTGCAGACAAAAAAACTACGGTTTCAACATCACAGCCTTCACCTGAGGATCTTTCTCAGTTCTGGCGCCAGCTTCTCAAGGAATACAGTGAAGTAGTATATATTCCCATGTCATCCGGACTCAGCGGTTCATGTGCAACGGCTGAAATGATCGCAAAGGATTTTGGAGGCAGGGTTCTTGTTGTTGACAACAAGAGAATATCCGTAACGCAGTATCAGTCTGTTGTTGACGCAGTCAATATGGTCAAAGCAGGAATGTCAGGCAAAAGGATAAAAACAAAGCTTGAAAATGATGCGCTTGAGTCGAGCATATATATAATGGTCAACAACCTCAGCAATCTCAAAAAGGGCGGAAGAGTCACAGCTGCCGGAGCACTGATCGCAAATGTAATGAATCTCAAGCCTGTTCTCCAGATACAGGGAGAAAAGCTTGATGCTTATGCAAAGTGCCGCGGAATAAAGGCCGCAAAGCAGAAGATGCTTGAAGCAATGCACGAGGATTTTGCAGGACGCTTCAAAGAGTATGTTGACAAGGGAGAAATGGTACTTTTGTATTCATTTTCCGATATGCCTGAAGAAGAGGTAGACCGCTGGAAGAAGGACATCGAAAGTTCTTTTCCGAAGTTCAAGCTTCGTGCAGAACCGCTTTCACTGAGTGTCGGCTGTCATATCGGACCCGGTTCGCTTGCAATAGCCTGTGCGAAGATATCAAAGCCCGACTGATAATAAAAACAGATACAGCAACAATTTGCCCCCGCACTTTCGTTTGAAAATGCAGGGGCTTTTATTATTGTTTATGACACTTGTGTTTTTTGGCGGTTTTCTGCCTGATGGAAAGGAGTTTGAGGACGTTCATTTTTTCAAGGCTTTTGAGTATCAGGGGAATAGTGATAAGCTCAACTGCCGTCATTATTGCGATCTGCGGCAGCCTTGCGCCGAGATTTACGAAATAGTCTATCCCGATCAGAAAATACAGCCAGATCGGAGTGACAAACATACTGATAACAAGCTGTGTGATTCCTACAGAAACAGCTATTCTCGGAAAGGCTGTTCTTTGATGAAGGAAAGCACCGAACACAACTCCGACAGCAACAGCCGTCAGGGTTATCGGCGG
>DBWG01000161.1:4350-6597 GCA_002308635.1 Ruminococcaceae bacterium UBA1244
CCGGTTTGACGATGCAGCCGATGATATCGGCAAGTCCGGCAACGATACCGCTTCCCAGCGGTCCGTAGATATATGCGGCGATCACGACCGGAATAAAATCCAGACTGATCTTCATGCTCGGATTCGGTCTTATCGTAAACATTGCCAAAACAGCGGCAAGTGCCGTCAAAAGACCAAGCACAGCAATTCTTATTGTTGATGCTTTGATGTTTACCCCCGAGCGGCGGGCAGTTCTTTTTTCTGACATAAAAAACCTCCTTATTTTACAGAATCGCTGTAATAATAAGAAGTTCTGAAAGCTTGGTATTATTTTACAGCGGGATGCAATTTGTGTACCGCAGGAATCCCTTTTCGTTCACACGACAACTCCCCGTTCGCATGACACTTATCATCGCTGTAAAAACGATATTACGCACACAAATTTACTCTGCATCCCTACTATACCATCTCTTCTGTTATTTGTCAAGATTCGTATGCCCTGAGAGAGCATATCCATGCAGACCTGTCAGGAATTCATTATTGAAACTGCGGCTTTTGCTCCTTCATAGACGGCTTTGTATACCTGAAGTATACCTCCGGTGCAGTCTCCTGCGGCATATAGTCCGGGAATTGTTGTTTCCATTTTTTCATTGACCTTTATGCGGTTGTTTTCTGTTTCGGCACCGACCTTTCTGGCAAGCTCTGAACTGCCTGCAACACCGACAGCGACAAATACTCCGCTTGCCGCAAAGACCTCGCCGTCTTCAAAACTAACGCTTTCCACTGTACTGCCGCCGTTTATTGAGGACAGTTTTTTTGTTATGACGCTGATGCCTTCGGGAACTTTTGCATTCATTTCTTTTCCGTCAGTCAGGATCGTCACGCTTTTGGACGTGTTTGAAAGTATCTGAGCTTCATGGACGGCGTATTCACCGTTTCCGATAACACAGACCTCCTTGTTCCTGTAGAAAAAAGCATCGCATACCGCACAATAGCTTACGCCTTTGCCCTCATATTCAGCAAGCCCGTTTATTTTAGGAGCTTTTCTGTATGCACCGGTGGCGAGTATCACAGCGTCTGCATTATATCTGTTGTGATCGGTTATAACGACCGGATGAAAATTTTCGTCAAATTCAAGAGAGACAACTTCTTCTTCCAAAAATTTTACACCGAGTTTTTTTGCGCCTTCAACGCCGTTTTGGTGGAGCTGTTTTCCGGAAACAGGTTCACTGAAGCCGTAATAGTTTTCTATTTTTTCGGCTTTTTCAAGAGCGCCGATACCCTTTGATATAACGCTGACGCTGAAATTTCCGTTTCTTTGAAGATAAAGTGATGCCGATATACCCGCAGGTCCCGAACCAACTATTATTACGTTTTTCATTTTTATCACCCTCGCAAAGTTTGATTTTTTCTTATTATACACAATAACGTTACCGAATACAATAAAGCCGACCGCATTATTTACGGCCGGCTTTGTTATTGTGTGTCGTTTTTCGATCAGAACTCAAAAGGCTGGCTTTCACCGCATCCGCAGGTGCCAACGTATTTTGGCATTACCTTGCCGCAGTTCGGACAGGTCCAGGTTCCGTCGTTGGGAACATCCCTGCGGTTGCTTACGTTTTCCAATGCCTGCTGATAGGCATCCTCTTCACGGGCTTTTTTTCCGAATGAGCGGGCTTTTTTGGGTTCTTTTTTCTTTTTGTCGGAGTTTTTGCTTGTTGAAAAATCCGATACAAGCGGACGCTGATATTCAGGAACAGCCGGCTTCGGAGGTTCCGCCGGTTTCGGAGAAGCGTTATTTACTGTGCTTGACGTATCGTTAAATCCAAGATATGCAGGCGGTGCGTCGCTGAAACGCATCGGTGCGGCCGGAGGTGCGTTATCAAAATCAAACGGATCAAGGGGAGTGTTCATATCTTTATTTTCATCGACAAAATTCGTTGCATCGTTATTGAACTGATCTTTGTTTTTGATAAAAGACAGGTCGGGTGCCTGATAATTCGGATCGGCATTGTTTCTGCTCTCATCCTGATTGATGTAATTGTAATCACCGCCCTGATATGTAGGAACTTCGCCGTTCACCTGCGGGTTATAGCCCTGTATTGTCGGCTGGACATTATCGAAGGACGAGAGCTGTTCGGGAGTCATTTTGTTCTTTATCGGCAGATTCGGAGCAATATCCGGGAGCGATTCTGCCGCATCTTCATTCTTTTGAGCAGCCGCAGCAACTTCATCACCGAAACCGAAATCAAACGGCTTGGGCTCACC
>DBWG01000143.1 GCA_002308635.1 Ruminococcaceae bacterium UBA1244
CGGAAAGACAGCAAGCTACTCTTCAAATTACAGTTTTATTGTCAAAGGCAATACCACAGTAGTATCAGTATTTGATAACGATGCTGTTGAAGAGCTTCCTGTGCTTGACATGAGTGCGTTCAAGACTTCATACAACGGCAAAAATGCTGTCGGATTCTTATTCTCTCACAGCATACCTGAGGGATATACTGTTGAAGAAGTCGGAATCCTCTATGGTACAAACAAGCTTGCAGGCGCAGATACGACAGTTACAGATTATGACAAGAAAGACCTCACAGATGAAGTTGCTGCTGTAAGCGTGGGAGTAATAAATGATGTTGTCAGCATCTTCAAGAATAACCTCACCGGCAGGGTAAAGAACTATGTTGCAAGTTACACAAGCAGAAACGGAACTATAACATTATCGTATGCTATCGGCGATCATGCCAACAGCTATGCCTATGCACTTGGTTATACAAAGGTCAGGAAACCTGACGGCAGCAAAGAGACACTCTATTCAAACTTTAAGGCAACGACCTATAGTAAGCTGACCTGATACTGACGGATATTAGTCAGTGAATACGGGCGGGCAGTTCCTTTGCGGACTGCCCGCTTGTTTTATGAAAAAATAAAAAAGAGTCCGCCCTCTTCCGGATGAGAAGAGGGCGGACCCTTTGCGTGGAGAAACAAAAATGTATATGAAATTGATTTTGTGAAGGGGGTTCAGGAAATCTGATCGTCATGGCTTCCGCCATCGGAATGACCGTTAGGGTCGTCAGTACGTCCGAGAAGATAATCTACGGAGCAATCAAGATGATCTGCGATCTTTGCAAGTGAAAAGCATCCGATACCCTTGTTGTCAGTCATTGCCCAGAGCGTGTTCTTTCCGATATTCAGTTCCTTGAGCATGTGTTCCAGATTGGAAATACCCTTGACCTTGCGCCGAGCGTTTATACGATCCCTGACTATTTGTGCTTGGTACATATCTTTCTACAACTCCTTTTGATAGAGATCACCGACATAAAATAGTTTATAATATTTTGTGTTATATGTCAACATTTGTCATAATAAAAAATGTGAAATCGGTTGCGAAAAAAAAGCTCAGTTCCGTTAAAATTACGTACAAAATTACCGAGAAAAATTTTGGACAACACAAAAAATTAGGGTATATGTGGAAGAAATACGCCTGCTTTGAGCTTGTTATGATAATTTTATGACATTATTATCACTATAATGAATAAAAAATTATGATTCATGGTGAAATTGCTTAAAAAATATTGCATAATTTCTATCAAAAATATTTACGATCTGTCGGTTTTGTGGTATAATCCAAGCAGAGGATACCGCATGATATTCACGAAGCTGTGTCTTTAAAAAATCGGCTCAGGAAGAGCCGGAAATATGGAGGTAGTTATGTACCTGAGTATACTAAAACATGACCTTAAAAGAAAAAAGACCATGAACATCATACTGCTGATATTTATGACGCTGTCTGTGATGTTAGTGTCGTCAAGCATCAATACTGTAATGTCAGTAGCATCGGCAACGGATAAGTTCCTTGATATTTCGGGCGCAAAGGACTATTTTGTTGCGACAATGGGAACAAGCGCCGAAAAAGAGCTTGACGAAAAGCTTAATGAGCTTGATTCAGTCGGAGCTGTCAGGCACGAAAAAATATTATACCTTAACGAAAATTCCCTGACACATAACGGGAGTACGGCTGATCTTGGTTCAACAGGGATAATCAACAGTATCGACGACATAAGCACAAAGGTCTATACGAGCGACAAAAAGGAACTGACTCAGGTGAATGACGGCGATATTTATATGAAAGCGGCCATTATGGAGGAAAATAATATTTCTGTCGGTTCAAAGGTCACTGTCAGGATCGGCGGCACTTCTCAGGTGTTTACCGTGAGAGGGAATATCCTTGATGTTCTTTTCGGTTCTGATATGATGGGCACACCGAGATTTGTGATAAGCCGGAACGACTTCAACAGATTCTACGATAACCTGACGGACAAAAAATATGACTACTGCAAGGGACTTATCTACAATATCGAAACAAGCAACTCAAGAGAGGTTGAAAATATCGTCAGCGGTATAGACGGCGTGGCTTTCACCGCAACGAGAGACGTTATCAAAATGACCTACATAATGGATATGATAATCGCCGGTATATTCCTGATCGTGAGCGTTTGTCTTATAATAATTTCCATCGTGCTTCTCAGATTCACAATAGGCTTTACGATAGGCGAGGAGTTCCGTGAGATCGGCGTGATGAAGGCAATAGGCATCAGGAACGGCAAGATCAGGACGCTCTATATGATAAAATATCTCGCAATGGCGGCAGTGGGAGCGGTGATAGGATTCATCGCAGGCATCCCTTTCGGCAATATGCTCAAGGAACAGTCCGCAAAAAAGATAGTCACAGGCGAAGACAGCACTCTCCTGATAAATTTCCTCTGCGCACTCGCTGTTGTATCCGTCATTGCACTTTTTACATGGCTGAGTACAAGGAAGGTCAAAAAATTCACGCCGGTCGATGCGATAAGAAACGGCGAAGGCGGAAAGCGCTACAAAAAGAAAGGCTTTCTGAAGCTTTCAAGATCAAAAACAAGACCTGTTTTCTTTATTGCGGTGAATGACATCCTCAGCGGATTCAGGCATTTTGCGGTAATGACTGTGACTTTTGTAGTCGGCATACTTCTGATAACGATATTGCTGAATACGATATCCACTCTCCAAAGCCCGAAGCTTATGTCATGGTTTTCTATGGCCGAGTGCGACCTTGCTGTTGAGGATAAGGCGAGTACGGAAAAATTCACCGATCCGGACGGTCAGCAGATGAGAGCTGACTATGTTAAAGAAATGGAAAAAACACTTGCCGAAAACGGTATTCCGGCAAAATGCTTTACGGAAAATATATTCAAATATTCTGTTCAGAAGGGTGAATACAGAACGGTCACACTTTCGTTCATCGGTACAGGAACGACTACCGATATGTACAGCTACATTGAAGGTACTCCGCCTCAGAACACAAACGAGATCGCCCTGAGCTATATTATCGCAGACAGAATGGACGCTTCCATCGGAGATACCATAACCGTAAAGATCGGTTCGGAATACAGGGAATTCAGGATCACGGCGCTTTATCAGAGCATGAACAACATGGGTGAGGGACTCAGATTCCATGAAGATACTAAGCTTGATTTCTCAAGTGTACTCGGATTTTTCAGCTATCAGATCAGATTCACAGACGACCCGTCCGAAAGCGAGATCAGGTCACGCAAGGAGACCATTTCAAAGCTCTATCCGGATTGTACCGTCCGCACGGCAGGTGAATTCATTCAGTACAGCATGGGCGGCATTGCGGATATGCTCGGTGACACAAAGAATTTTGTTGTTATCATGGTCATGCTGATAAACATTCTTGTAGTAGTCCTTATGGAAAAGTCATTCATTGCAAAGGAGCGGGGAGAGATAGCGCTTATGAAGGCTCTCGGCTTTAAGGAACGGACGCTTATCATCTGGCAGACGCTGAGAGCGGCGATCATCATGGCGCTGTCGATAATAATAGCGGAGCTTCTGACCGACCCTGTAAGTCAGATAACATCGGGATTGGTATTCAAGATGATGGGTGCCAAAAATATTGTGTTTGACCCGAACATACTTGAAGCATACATTCTCTATCCGCTTGCTGTGTTTGCCATAACGATACTTGCGGTGGTACTCAGTTCGTCAGCAATAAGAGGTATTTCTTCTCAGGAAGTAAACGATATCGAGTGAGGTAATAATTATGAAGATACTTGAAGTAAAAGATCTCTGCAAATCATATATAACCAAAAAAAGGCGCAACGATGTTTTGCGCAGCGTAAGCTTTTCTGTTGAAGAAGGAGAGATGGTCGCAGTAATGGGGCCGTCCGGCTCAGGAAAATCCACTCTTCTCTACACCGTTTCGGGAATGGACAGGATGACAGGCGGTGAAGTGAGCTTTAACGGCAAGAACATTTCCACTTTGAAACCAAACGAGCTTGCCATGCTCAGGCTCGACGAGATGGGATTCATATTCCAGCAGATGTATATGCTCAAGAACCTGAGCGTCCTTGACAATATCATTCTTCCCGCACGTCAGTCAAAGGCGAACAAGCTTTCCTCGAAGGAAAAGACCGAATACGGAAAAAGCCTTATGAAAAAGCTTGGGATAATCGACACAGCCGACAGCGATATCAACGAAGTATCGGGCGGACAGCTCCAGAGAGCCTGTATATGCCGAAGCATGATAAACAAGCCGAAGATGATATTTGCCGATGAACCGACCGGAGCTTTGAACCGTTCAAGCTCTGACGAGGTAATGGACGAGCTTTGCAAAATAAATGAAGAAGGCACCGCCGTCATGCTTGTAACGCATGATGCAAAGGTTGCCGCAAGGTGCTCGAGAGTTCTCTACATTGTTGACGGAAACATCAAAGGCGAATTCCGCAACACCGAAAAAGAGACCCGTACCCGTGAAAAAAACCTCAGTACCTGGCTTATGGAAATGGGCTGGTAGTGCGTGACCGCACTGGACGACTCCGAACACGCTCCCTATGGTCGCTTACTTCTTCCGATGCGAACATTCAGGAACGCACATCCGGTGCGGTTACGCACCATAATAAAAAAGCCTTCCCTTCAGGGTAGGCTTTTATTATTTATTCATGTTCCTGCTGTGTGTTTTCAGGCTTTTCTTTCGGATTAACGTGTACCATGCAGTGCTTTACGGCAGGAAAATCCTTTTCGATAGTTTTATGGACGTTTTCAGCCGTATCGTGGGCTTCAACAAGTGATATCGAGGAATCCATTGAGATATCCACCTCAACATAAATTTTGGAACCAAAAAGTCTGCTCCTGAATTCATCTATCCCGATAACGCCTTCTGTTGAAAGGATGGTTTCTTTCATTTTTTCGACTATCTCGTCAGGACACGATCTGTCGACCATTTTGTCCATCGCATCCTTGAATATATCAACGGCGGCTTTTTCAATAAAAATGCAGATAACAAGGCTTGCTATCGGGTCAAGTATTGGTGCGCCGAGTCTTGCTCCGAGTACTCCGATAAAAGAGCCTACAGATGACAGTGCATCGGAACGGTGATGCCATGCGTCAGCCATGAGTGCGCCGGAATTTATCCTTTTTGCTGTGCGGGCAGTGTAATGGAACATAAGCTCCTTGACGATAATTGATAAAACTGCTGCCGCAAGCGCAAGTGTTCCGGGAATGTGCAGCTCCTCACCGTTTCCGGAGCTGATGATATTCTGCACACCGCTGTAGCCTATACCAAGTCCTGTGGCTGCAAGGACGACGGCAAGAATGACCGATGCAACACATTCTATCCTTTCATGGCCGTAAGGGTGTTCCTTGTCGGGTTTTCTTCCCGCAAGAAAAACACCGATCATTACCACAAATGTACTGAAAACATCCGAAGCCGAATGAACTGCGTCAGAGATCATTGCAGCAGAACCGGCGATAATTCCGGCAAGAAGCTTCAAAAG
>DBWG01000091.1:0-1143 GCA_002308635.1 Ruminococcaceae bacterium UBA1244
TAGACAGCTCGTAACCGCGCACTGTGACCTCTATCGGGTCTCCCAGAGGTGCTACCTTGCGTATCGTGACCGAAGTGCCCTTTGTCAGTCCCATATCCATTATCCTGCGCTTGACCGCACCTTCCCCCGTAAGCTTTTTTACGGTGACGGTATCGCCGATCTTTGCATCTCTCAGTGTCATATCTTTTCCCCCTATACCATAATTTTCATCGCTAATTCTCGGCTCACAGCCACTCTCGTTTCCTTTACATTCACGATGAGATTTCCTGCCATTACGGAAATAACAGTGACCTTTCCGCCAACTGCGAAACCAAGGTCTTCAAGATGCTTGCGAACTTCATTTGTTCCGCCGATCCGTGCGATAGTGTAGCTTTCTCCTGCATTTGCAGATACCAAAGGCATCATGTGTTCCTCCTTTACATAGGTTAGAAAAACCTAACTTTTACTTAATTATACATCACTAACTCACAAAAGTCAATAATCTTAAGTTCACTTTGTTGGGTTGACCGAAGAGTTAGCCAAAGTAAACTGCATTTTTTATTAGAAATAACTAACCGAAAGGCTGCCGTTATTTCTATACGGCAGCCTTCTTGTTAGAAAATGAACAGATGATTTAAGCAAGCTTTTTTCCAAGATCGCGGCATTTTGCAAGAGCATCATCATCGGGGGTGTTATTGACGATAAGACCCTCACCATCAACGATCTCTGCACCGGCTGCCTTTACTCTGTCAGCCCAGAGACGCATCCACTCTCCGTCACCCCAGTCGTAAGAACCGAAAAGTGCTATCTTCTTGCCGCTGATCTTGCCTTCTATACTAGTGAAGAAAGGCTCGAACTCGGTATCTTCAAGCTCCTCGGCACCCATAGCAGGGCAGCCAAGTGCAAGTGCATCGAACTCACTGACATCACCGTTAAATGCTGATACCTGAGTTGCGGATACTCCCGCACCCTCTGCGACTGCATTNNCTCCAATAAATTACTGCTGTTTTCATCATAGTACCTCCTATTATTAAGCTACGCAGGAGCGCAGCTGTTTGCCTTTTTTCAGTTCTTTGCAAAGGTGTATCCTGCACTGCTTGTAGCATTCAAACATAGCCTTTGCACGTTCCACATCGCCGTATACTTTCCAGACTCCGCATAGTT
>DBWG01000091.1:1181-2688 GCA_002308635.1 Ruminococcaceae bacterium UBA1244
CTTTACGTCTTCCAGCGGGTAGCCGAGAAAAATGCCTATTTCGTGAGGAAAATCGCTCTGCGTCAGCCGTTTGCACAATCTGTCAAGGCAAGATTGTGCATCCCATGACTTATCGTAGCCGTATTCCGCAAGGAAATTTCTCACCGCTTTGTCGGAAAGTGTTGCTTCAAGCAGACGCATATCATAGAGATATATTATTGTACGATGACTGCACCTGCTGATGATACGCGCGCCTATCCTTGTTCCGAAATATCTTTTGGCAAAAAGCCGTGACAGCTCGTCAATGTTATATTCTTCTGACGATAGTGTCGGCAGACTTCCGCATTTCATACCCATTAATGTGGGTGCTGCGTGAAATGCAAGAACATTTTCAAGTCTTTTTATTTCTTCAACAAGCATAGACTGCTCCTTTCTGTTAAAGGTTAGAATTAACTAACCATCTGCTTATATTATACTTTGTATTCTTTGTAAAGTCAAGGATATTATTCATCTGTGAGAGAATTTTGTAGAAACGGATAGAAGTTCGTTATAACTAACCTAACTTTTTTGTGATATAGTTAGAATTTACTAACTGACAATTGTCAATATATTGACTTTAATATCTGCAAATGTTAATATATAATGGTTATAAAAGTCTAACTACAAAGGGGAAGTGTATATGCTGACAGAACAGCAGAAAAAATATCTTATCACAATATATCTTTTGGGACAGAACGGCGATCGTGTTCGCACGACAGATATCGCAGATTATCTCCATGTTGCAAAGGCAAGCGCTGTAAAGATGTGCAAAAAGCTCATTGATGAAGAACTGATAATCAAGGAGCCTTATCGTCAGATAGCGTTGACACAAAAGGGGGGTTCCGAAGCAAACGGACTGTTTACTCCATGTGTTATATTGCAGGATTTCTTTACTTCAAAAGTGGGGATAGATCCTAAAAAAGCAGGTGAAGCAAGCATGATGATCAGCTCGGTACTCGATGAGGAAACTATGGAAAAGCTTGTGAATTATGTGCTTTCACAGGGATAAATGGGTAAAAAATGAAAGCAACGGCTGTTTCATAAATTATGCATTTTATAAAAACTTCCCCTGCGGATAATTTTGATATAATCCCCTTAGCGTAGACACACGAAAAAACAAAAGCGTGTGAAAGCTGTAAGGGGGTTATTTTATGTCAAGAGGAAGTAAGCTAACAGATGAAGAACGCATAGCGGCAGTGCAAGAATACCTTGAAGGAAGAGGAAGTTATGAAGCAATCGCCAAGAAGTATGGAATTGCCCTACAAACGCTCAGACAAAAGGTAATCTATGCAAAAACAAATGGGATAGAATCAATTAGAATAAGTCATACAAACAAACAGTATTCTGCGGAAACAAAGCTGAAAGCAGTAACTGAATACCTTAACGGTAAAGGAAGTCAAGTAGAAATATGCCGAAGGTATCATATTTCGGACACGAAGGTTTTCAGAAGATGGATTTCATGTTATAATAGTGGTAAAGACTTTAAAGA
>DBWG01000091.1:2911-4078 GCA_002308635.1 Ruminococcaceae bacterium UBA1244
CGTATGGAAAACAAGATATTGCAGGCAAAGATCAAGGATCAGGAAATGGAGATCAAGCTGTTAAAAAAACTGAAGGAATTGGAAGGGGGCGATTGGTAAGCGGAGTACGAAATGAGGATAAGTATCTTGCAATCCAATACATGAACGAAACAGAGCATTATCCGATTCAGAAGCTATGCGCTGCTGTCCACGTTGCACGCTCGGCTTACTACAAGTGGCTACATCGGACACCAAGCCATAGCCAGCAGGTCAATGAACAGCTTGTAGAATGGATCAGGCAGCATTATGAGGAACGCAACGGGATCTTAGGGTACCGCCAGATGACGGTTGTGATCAATCGCGAGCATGACGTGCATTACAACAAGAAGCGTATTTACAGGCTGATGAATATTCTTCATCTGAAATCTGTCACCCGTATCAAGAAGAAAACATATATCCCATCAACGCCGCAGATCACAGCAGAGAATATCCTGAAACGGGATTTCCACGCAGATAAGCCGAATGAGAAGTGGCTCACCGATGTGACAGAGTTCAAATACTATGTTGGCCCGGTCATCAAGAAGCTGTATTTGAGTGCCATTCTCGACCTTTATGACAGACGTATCGTAGCTTTCAAGATTGGTGAGAGCAACAACAATGATCTTGTATTTTCCACATTTGATGAAGCTGTACGGCTCAATCCTGACGCTCATCCGATCTTCCACAGTGACCGAGGATTTCAGTATACCAACAAAACATTCCATCAGAAACTTGTCGATGCCGGAATGATACAGAGTATGTCCCGTGTCGGGAGATGCATTGACAACGGCCCAATGGAAGGCTGGTGGGGCATCCTGAAGTCCGAGATGTATTATCTTCGCAAGTTTACTGATAAAGCTTGTCTGGTCGCAGCGATTGAAGAATACATCAGATACTACAATACTGGTCGGTACCAGATTAAATTGAGCAGCATGACACCTATGGAATACCATGAAGCGTATGCTGCGTGACCGATCGGCGGGTGCCGCGGCAAGCACCTTTCTCCGTTCGTCGCTCCGCTCCTCACTCCAAAAGGTGCTTGCCAACTACTGCCAACAACAAAGCAGCCTGCACAAATTGCACAGACTGCTTTTGGTTACTACATAGATTATTTTTGTTTTTTGCGCTGTCTACTTGACAGGGGGCGGG
>DBWG01000158.1:0-192 GCA_002308635.1 Ruminococcaceae bacterium UBA1244
ATCAGGTCTGAAACAGCCAAACTTGGTATTGCAGGCTTTGAACAGGACAGCAAACGGCTTGCGCTTGACCTTTTCAGCGGTAAGGCTATTTCATCGGAAGACCAGGAAATGCTGGATTATTATATCCGATCGGGCACATACGGAAACACAAAAAACTATGTCGAGCATAAGATAAAAAAATACGGCGGCGGG
>DBWG01000158.1:238-3235 GCA_002308635.1 Ruminococcaceae bacterium UBA1244
ACGAAAGTATATAATGTCGAGGATATTTATGCCTATGGAGGACGTAAAAGCTTATTATCCGTTTTATTACCGTCACAAGATATTACTGCCTGCACTGTTTTTTTACAGACTTGGAAGAGCCGCAACCGTCAGCAGAAAAAAGACCAAAACTCAGCTTAAAACCCTCAGAAAGAAAAAATAGCGTCCCCGACAAATTTTACTGTCCGATCTGTATAGGAGAAATAACATGACTGTCGTAGTTACCGGAGGCGCAGGATTTATTGGCGCCAACTTTATATTTTATATGTTAAAGGTACACCCTGCATACAGGATAGTCTGTCTTGACAATCTGACTTATGCAGGAAATCTTCTGACCCTCAGCTCTGTAATAAATTCACACAATTTCAGGTTTATAAAGGCTGACATCTGTGACAGGTCAGCAGTATATTCTGTCTTTGAGCAGGAAAGCCCCGATATCATAGTCAATTTTGCCGCCGAAAGCCATGTTGACCGCTCGATCAATGCCCCAGAGATATTTCTTCGGACAAATATACTCGGAACCGAAGTTCTCATGGACGCTTGTCTGAAATACGGGATACAAAGGTTTCATCAGATATCTACCGATGAAGTTTACGGCGATATTTCTCCCCAAAGTAAAATAATGTATTATACCGAAGAATCAGCTCTTCACCCAAGTTCTCCATACAGCAGTTCAAAGGCAGGAGCAGATCTGCTGGTTCTTGCATATCACAGGACTTACGGACTTCCTGTCACGATATCCAGAAGCTCCAATAACTACGGACCCTATCAGTTTCCCGAAAAGCTTATTCCGCTGATGATCGCCAATGCGCTTAAAGACAAGCCTCTGCCTGTCTATGGAAACGGCAAAAACGTCCGTGACTGGCTTTATGTTGCCGACCACTGCAAAGCCGTTGACCTTATCATTCACAACGGAAGTGTAGGAGAGATATATAACGTGGGCGGACATAATGAAATGACAAACATAGACATCGTAAGGCTTATATGTAAAGAACTGCACAAGCCCGACAGCCTTATTGCTTTTGTAAAAGACCGAAAAGGGCACGATATGCGCTATGCCATAGACACAACAAAAATCAAAAACGAACTTGGCTGGATTCCTGAGACAGCCTTTTCCGACGGTTTTAAAAGAACGATAAGATGGTATCTTGACAACAGACCTTGGTGCAATGCCGTCATGCAGCGCAGAGGATTTTTTTAAAAAGAACTACAAAGCCTACATGACAGACGGATAAATAGTAACTTAACACCAAAAGCCGGCGCAGAGCCTGCGCTCCTAATTTGCGACCGACTTCTTCCGCATCGGATACTGTGTTGCCGCGCCGGCACGCTGCCGGTGTCGACTTCGCGTTCAAGTCTTCCACATCGGATACTTTATCGCCGCGGCGCGAGAGTTTCGCATATTCGGAACTTGGGCGCGAACACGGGTCCAGCGTCACGCTGGGCGAATCATCCTGTGCGGGTGTCCAGTGGACACCTCTGCCGTAGGCGCCCGAAGGAAGTGCCCTTGGGGTACAGAAGCACCGACCGAACCAACAGGTGAGACCACGCACCGGCAGCTTGCCGCCAACTGCACAGGCACTGTGACGGCTTTTTTGCTAACTTCCGGAAGCTTTGCTCTTTTGCTTGAAAAAACAAAACGAAACAAAAAGCCATGCTTTTTCCGCTGAAAGTTAATGATCTGCTGATAAAAACAACAAAAAACGGGTTTATCTCAGTCCTTCTATTCGTTTTATCTTTCAAGCTCTTTTTTGCTTTAGACGTGTAAAGAAACAGCTAAAGCACTCCGTAAGGAGTGCTACGCGGGTGCGTGACCGGCGCAGAGCCTGCGCTCCCTGTTTCGCGTTCAACTCTATCGGATGCTACAGTCTCATTCCGCGGCGATAAAATATCCGATGCGGAAGAGTCGGACGCGAAGTTGGGTGCGGCAGTACCCCAAGGGCACTTGTTTCACTGCGCTTGCCGCCGCGAAGTTGACAGCGGAGGCACTCCCCCGGCAGCACCCCAAGGGCACTTGTTTCACTGCGCTTGCCGCCGCGGTGACAGTAGTGACAGTGCTGTGACAGATGATAATTATGATCTGTCACAGTAAAAATCCAGTATTCATGCGGGTTTCATCCCTTAGTGACAGTAGTGACAGTAAATATTGAAAACATTTCCATAAGAGTATATAAATACTTGTTGTGAGTATACGGATATATTACACAAATAAATTTATATGAAATCACTGTCACCATCTGTCACCTGTCACCGCCGGCAGCTTGCCGGTCGAAGTGTTCGGAACTCCACACATTAAAAACTGCGGACGTATAAAGAGCAGCCCGAGTGCTCCTTTGTGGAGCACGAAGCGGACGATTTTATTTGAAGTTTCTACGTTGTAAGTCGGCACCGGCAGCTTGCCGCACCACACTCTAAACTTAAAAAGGTTGTGATAAAAATGAATTTTGAAGATATAAAAAATGACGAACAGCAATATATGATGCACGCTTACGGACGTTTCCAGACTGCTCTTGTCAGCGGTAAGGGAGCGACTGCAAAGGATGTTGACGGAAAGGAATACATTGACTTCACAAGCGGGATCGGCGTAAACTGCTTCGGATATTGTGATGACGGCTGGACAAAGGCTGTCTGCGAGCAGGCAAAAACGCTGCAGCATATCTCAAACCTGTATTACTCTCCGCTCCAGACGGAGGTGTCCAAAAAGCTCTGTGAGCTTTCCGGCATGGACAAGGTATTTCTCTGCAACTCAGGCGCAGAAGCTAACGAGGGTGCTATCAAGATCGCAAGAAAATACAGCTTTGACAAATACGGCAGCGGCAGACAGAAAATTATTACTCTTGTAAATTCCTTCCACGGCAGAACGGTCACAACTCTTGCCGCTACGGGTCAGGATGTTTTCCATAACTTTTTCTTCCCGTTTACAGAAGGCTTTGATTACGCTGAGGCAAACAACATTGACGACCTTAAAGCGAAGCTGAC
>DBWG01000158.1:3383-4676 GCA_002308635.1 Ruminococcaceae bacterium UBA1244
GTTGTTACCGCTGCAAAGGGTCTTGGCGGCGGACTTCCCATAGGTGCAGTGCTTGCAGATGAAAAGGTATCTGAGGTATTCGTACCCGGAACTCATGGAACTACTTTCGGCGGAAACCCTGTTGCCTGCGCTGCTGCAAAAGAGGTTCTTTCCCGTGTTGCAGAGCCTGAATTTCTTAAAGAAGTCAACAAGAAGGGCGACTACATACGCAGCGAATTGATGAAGATCGGCAATGTCAAGGAAGTAAGGGGTCAGGGCATGATGATCGGCATTGTTACCGAAAAGGACAACGCAAAGGAAATTGCTGCAAAGTGCCTTGAAAACGGACTGCTTATCCTTACCGCAAAGACACTTCTGCGTATGCTGCCGCCGCTTACAATAAGCTATGACGAAATAAATAAAGGACTTGCGATCCTTAAAAATACAATGGAGGCATAATGACATGAAACATTTACTCAAAATGCTTGACCTGACTTCCGAAGAAGTAACCGAAATTCTCAATCTTGCGGATCAGCTCAAGTATGAACAGAAGCATGGCATCCCTCACAAGCGTCTTGAGGGAAAATCACTCGGACTTATCTTTGAAAAGGCATCCACCCGTACAAGAGTTTCATTTGAAGTAGGTATGTACCAGCTTGGCGGTCAGCCTATATTCCTCTCTTCAAAGGATATGCAGATCGGCAGAGGCGAGCCTGTACAGGATACTGCAAGGGTGCTTTCACGCTATCTTGACGGTATTATGATCCGTACCTTTGAGCAGGCTGAGGTCGAGGCTCTTGCAGAATACGGCAGCATCCCGATCATCAACGGTCTTACGGATTTCTGCCATCCCTGCCAGATACTTGCGGACCTTATGACTATCCGTGAATTCAAGGGCAAACTTGACGGTCTGAAAATGTGCTTTATCGGTGACGGCAACAACATGATGAACTCGCTTATTGTCGGCGCTCTCAAAACAGGAATGTCAATTTCCGTTGCTTGTCCGGAGGGCTACGAGCCGCATAAGGACGTTCTTGACTTTGCAAAGGACTTCGGAGATAAATTCCGGATGTTCCGCACACCAAAGGAAGCAGTTGTTGACGCTGACGTTGTAATTACTGACGTATGGGCTTCTATGGGACAGGAAGGCGAAGCCGAGAATAGAAAGAAAGCATTTGACGGTTATCAGGTAAATGCAGAGCTTATGGCTCTTGCAAAGCCGGATGCAATGGTACAGCACTGTCTGCCCGCTCACAGGGGAGAGGAGATCACCGAAGAGGTTTTTGAAGCTCACGCAAACGAGATCTTTGAGGA
>DBWG01000158.1:4741-20663 GCA_002308635.1 Ruminococcaceae bacterium UBA1244
TTTCTGAGGAAAGATTTTCCCCCGAGCCCCTTTTCAAAGACTTTATACATTTTATTTTCGTTTGGTTTCAGAAAATCTTTAAAGTAATAGTTTACATTATCCGAAATTGATGTAAAGTCATTTTTGTAAAATATATGTCTTGAAATTTCTGACATATAATTGTAGTATATAAGAGGAATATAGCCCGTATTGTATGATCCGGGTTTTATATAAATAAAGGAAACGGAGAGATGAACATGGACACATCAGTATTTGAAAGCTACGAATCCGAAGTCCGCTCCTATTGCCGTCATTTTCCGACGGTATTCACAAAGGCACAGGGCGCTAACTTCTATGACGAGGACGGAAGAAAGTATATCGACTTCTTCTGCGGCGCAGGTGCGGTCAACTACGGACATAATAATCCCGAAAT
Organism: Ruminococcaceae bacterium UBA1244; assembly: GCA_002308635.1. Lineage (GTDB taxonomy): Bacteria > Bacillota > Clostridia > Oscillospirales > Acutalibacteraceae > UBA1213. The sequence goes on from DBWG01000158.1 coordinate 5,154, forward strand.
AAAAAAGCACCTTATCGAATATCTTGAATCTGACGGTCTTATGCACGCTCTTGATATGTATACAGTCCCGAAGAGAGAATTCATAAAGACATTTGAAGAAAAAGTCCTCCAGCCCCGTGGACTTAACTACAAGATACAGTTTCCGGGTCCGACAGGTACAAACGCAAACGAGGCTGCTCTCAAGCTTGCAAGAAAGGTTAAGGGCAGAAGCAATATCTTTGCATTTATGGGAGCTTTCCACGGCATGACTCTCGGCTCACTGTCACTCACAACTGACAAGGGTTCAAGAAAGGGCGCAGGCGTTCCGCTCCAGAATGTAACATTTATTCCCGCTCCTTATATGTTCCCGGAGCTTGATACCATCGCATATATGCAGAGACTTCTTGACGACGATCACAGCGGTATCGAAAAGCCTGCCGCAGTTTTCCTTGAAACCATTCAGGCAGAAGGCGGTATCCGTGTGTTTGACGTTGAATGGCTGAAAGCACTCAGAGAATTCTGCACAAAGAACGATATTCTCATGGTGGTAGATGATGTTCAGGTAGGATGCTGCCGCAGCGGTACATTCTTCTCATTTGAACGTGCGGGCATACAGCCGGATATCGTTACAATGTCAAAATCCATCGGCGGTTACGGTCTGCCTTTTGCCATTACACTTATCAGACCTGAAATTGACGTATGGAAGCCCGGCGAGCATAACGGTACTTTCAGAGGAAACCAACTTGCATTTGTTGCCGCAAGATACGGCATTGAGTATATGCTTGACCACAAGGTAGAGGAGCAGGTAAAGAACAAGGCTGTAGTAATAAAGGACTATCTTTCAAAGGAAGTTATCCCGCTTGACAGCCGTCTTGAACTCCGCGGCATAGGCATGATCTGGGGCATCGAGTTTGAGAACATCCCCGTAGAAGGCTTTGCCGACAGAGTTATCGAAAAGTGCTTTGAGCATGGTCTTATCATCGAAGGCGCAGGACGTAAAAACTCCGTAGTGAAGCTCATGCCGCCGCTCGTAATAAGCGAAGAAGAGCTTGTTGAAGGCATGAAGATCATAAAGCAGTCTGTTGAGGAATGTCTTGCGGCTCTTTGATAAATGCCTTGTGAAGTAATGGGGGAAAACAGATGAATATGAAATATTTTTTCCGTGTTCTCGGCGGAGCAAGCTTTAAAAAAATGGGCAAGGCTATTGACGTTGTACACGAGAAATCCGGCAAGAGCAAGTTCACCACATTTTTTGATATGCTCGGCTGCTCGATGAAGTACGGCGCAGGCTATAACGACTATATCATCTTTGAATTCTACAAGATGAAGGGCTGGCAGAGAAGAACATACCTTACAAGAATGAAGAACCAGCGCCTTATTTCCAGCCTTAACAATGAAGAGGACGCAAAGATATTTGACCAGAAGAACCTTTTTGACAAGAGATTCAAGGAATTTCTCGGACGTGAGGTCATTGACCTTGCAGAGATAGGCTATCCGGAATTTGAAAAGTTCATCGAGGGCAAGGAATACTTCTTTGCAAAGCCGTATATCGGTGAGAGCGGCAAGGGTATCGAAAAGATAAAGGTAGCAGACTATGATACGACTGAGGAACTCTATAAATACGTTACCAACCCCGAAAAGAATTTCGGTCTTATCGAAGAGGTCATTGTTCAGCATCCCGATGTTGCAAAAATATATCCGTACTCTCTCAACTGCCTGAGAATAGTAACGCTTGTGAAGGATAACAAGCCGCACATTCTTTATGCAGTGTTCAAGATGGGCAACAACGGCAATTTCGTCGATAACCTTGAAAGCGGCGGCATTGCCTGCAGTTTTGACCTTACCAAAGGCGAGATCAACGGCAGAGGCCACACGTCCGCACTTATCATGTATGACGAGCATCCGACAACAGGCATAAAGTTTGTCGGCTATAAGCTCCCGTATATAAAGGAAGTAAAGGAGCTTGTAAAAAAAGCCGCTCTTGTTGTTCCGAATTTCGGATATGTGGGCTGGGATGTCTGCATCACACCCAACGGCCCTGTTATCGTTGAAGGAAATGATTTTCCGGCTTATGATTTCCCGCAGCTTCCCGATGACGACAAGCCGAGGATCGGTCTTATCCCCAAGATCGAAAAGGTCGGAATTAAAGTTAAAAAGTGATTTTAAGGGCGCATTTTCGGATGCGTCCTTTTTGCATATATCTGAGCTTTTGTGAAATACTAATCCGGAAAGAAATATTTTCGGAGGGATATTATGTCTGAGCGGATAGGCGATTTTACCATAAGATTGTCAAATAATATACAGATATGTGCATCGGCAGGTATAGCGGGAAAAAAGGAAAAAGAAGGCCCTTTGGGTGAGTTCTTTGATATCGCTTTTAATGACGACAAGCTTAGTCAGCCGTCATGGGAAAAGGCAGAAAGCACACTGCAGACAGTGGCAGTCAATACTCTCCTTGAAAAAGCACATCTCAAAACAGACGATATTGATGTTATCTTTGCCGGCGACCTTCTGAACCAGTGCATATCATCTACATTCGGTCTGCGTGAACTCGGCATACCGCTTTTCGGACAGTACGGAGCGTGTTCGACGATGGCTCAGACTATCGCACTGAGTTCTGTTTTTGTTGATTCCGGAGCGGCAGAAAAAGCTATTGCGGTAACATCCTCACATTTTTGTTCGGCGGAGCGTCAGTTCCGGCTGCCGATAGAATACGGCGGTCAGCGCACTCCTACATCTCAGTGGACAGTTACAGGCGCAGGTGCGGCTCTTATCGGAAAGGACGGCGATTCCCCGCAGATCAGAGAAATAACTGTCGGAAGGATAGTTGATCTTAATATCAAGGACGCAAACAACATGGGCGCTGCGATGGCTCCCGCAGCGGCGGATACTATAAGCCGATTTTTGTCCGACACAAAAACGACTGTCTTTAATTATGATCTCATTCTGACAGGCGACCTTGGAAAAGTCGGTTCGGAGCTTCTCTGGGAACTGCTTCTTGAAAAGGGTATAGATATATCCTTCAATCACAATGACTGCGGCAGCATGATCTACGACATCGAAAAACAGGATGTTCATGCAGGCGGTTCTGGGTGCGGGTGTTCGGCATCGGTATTCTGTTCATACGTTATGCAAAGACTGTGCCGCCGTGAACTCAGGAATGTTTTGTTTATCGCAACGGGTGCGCTTATGTCTCCGACTTCTTCACAGCAGGGAGAGAGTATTCCTGGAATAGCCCATCTTGTCCATATCACATCGTAAAATGTACGTTCCTTCGGGAACGTATTTTTTATTAAATCCGGCACCATATTTCTATTATAGAATTATAATGCCGGTGCTAATGGATATAATAATATGTTGATATTATTGAATTATGGAGTGATATATTTTGAATCCCTGGGTACTGTCAGCGATAATAGTTTTGTTGGTCATGTTTTCCGCATACTTTTCTTCGACCGAAACAGCCTATTCATCTGCAAGCAAGATACGTCTGAAAAGCTATGCCGACAACGGCAGCAAAAAGGCAAAAAAAGCTTACAGGATATGCGGAAAATACGACAAGGCGCTTTCGACTATCCTTGTCGGAAACAATATTGTGAACATAGCGGCTTCTTCTCTTGCAACACTGCTTTTTGTAGGATTTTTCGGAGAAGCAAACGGAACTATCCTCAGTACAGTGGTTCTCACTGTTGTTGTACTTATTTTCGGTGAGGTGCTTCCAAAGAACCTTGCAAAGGAAAACAGCGAAAAAATGGCGATGTCGTCATCGACTCTGCTATGGTTCCTTATGGTGATCCTCACACCCGTCACTTTTGTTTTGCTGAAGATCAACGGACTTGTTACAATGATCGCTGTGAGAGGAAAGAAAAAAGAGCCTACCGTCACAGAGGACGAACTTAAATACATAGTTGAGAGTATCGAGGATGAGGGCGTTCTTGAGGAACAGGAAAGCGAGCTTGTTCAGTCGGCTCTTGAATTTGACGAGAAGACAGCTTATGATATCCTTACTCCCCGTGTCGATATGACTGCGATAGACATAAACGAGACACCCGAAAAAATAAAGGAAATGATACTCGAAGAGAGATATTCGAGAATGCCGGTCTATCGTGACAGCGTTGATAATATTGTCGGCATACTCCACACGAGGGATTACCTTGAAGAGCTTCTCAAAACAGACGCTCCTGATCTTAATAAGCTTATACAGCCTGCATATTTTATCTACCGTTCAAAAAAGCTTTCGTCTATACTTGCCGACTTCAAGTATAAGCGCCTTCACATTGCTGTCGTCACGGACGATTACGGCGGAACACTCGGTATAGTTACAATGGAAGACCTTCTTGAACAGCTTGTCGGAGATATCTGGGACGAGGACGAAGAAGCAGAAAGCAAATTCAAGCGTCTTGCAAACAACAAGTTTGAGATAAGCGGTGATATGCACATAAACGATATGCTGGAGCTTATATGCAAGGAGCCGAAGTATATTGAAACTGAGAGCAAATCCGTCGGCGGATGGGTCATCGAGCAGATCGGCGATATCCCGCACAACGGCGAGGGCTTTGTATATCGTGAACTGAAAGTTACTGTAAATGAAGTCGAGGACAACAGGATAAATTCCATTACTCTCGAATATACTCCAGAAGAATAATTTTATTGTCTGAAGTTTTTTGGAAAGGAGTTTTCCCAAGTAACTGACGGTTTAATATTGATCTGAGTGAAAGTGCAAAAAACTGTCTTGTAAAAAAGACCGGAATGGTATATAATAATGAACAGAGTTCGCAGGAAAGAGAATGAAGCTATGCGTTTATCTGATTTTGCGGCAAATGCCGGAGTAAAAAAAGAGCTTATGCAGGCGATGGAGAACCGTTCCGTTCCTCACGCCATTATCATAGAGGGTGAAAGCGGGTGCGGAAAAAAGACGCTCGCAGGAATAATTGCACAGTATGCGGTGTGTTCTTCCGATGCGGAACGTCCGTGCGGTGTGTGCCCTCATTGTATAAAGGCGGAAAAGGGTATACATCCGGATATTTTCATTGCCGACGGGACACAGACCGGCGGGCTTAATATCGAAGCGATAAGAAACATCCGTTCATCCGCTTACATAAAGCCGAATGAAGCAGGCTGTAAGGCGTATCTGCTGTTCAACTGCGATAAAATGCTCATGCCAGCCCAGAACGCTTTTTTGAAGGTGCTTGAAGAACCGCCCGAAAATGTGATGTTCATAATGACGGTCAGTTCTTCGGCTTCTCTGCTCCAGACGGTGCGCTCACGTTCGAGGATCATTTCTCTTTATCCGCCGGATGTTGATGAAGCCGTTGAAGTGCTCAAAAACAAGCTTCCCGACAGGGACGAAAACGAGCTTTATGCTGCGGCAAAAAGCTGCGGCGGAAATATAGGACAGACAATAGAGCTTCTTGAAAGAGGCGGCGAGGAAGAAAAAAAATTAGCCGCCGAGATAATGAAAGCGGCTGCCCTTTCTGCGGAATATCCGCTTATGCTGCTCACAAATCAGGCAGTCAAAAACAGAGCTTTTGCGGCAGGTGTGCTTAACGGGCTGAGCGAGCTTTCAGCGGAATGTGTCAGGGCGGTGTTTGGAGCAAAGGACGCTTCCGATACTGCAAAGGAGCTTGCTTCAAGGTTCTCAAAGCGCAGACTGCTCAAGCTTCAGGAAAACATACAGCGCGCTAAGGATGTGTTGAATTATAACGTCAATATGAATTTTTACGGCACGTGGCTCTGTGCCGTACTGAGGATGAACTGAAAAGGAGAAAGATATGGCTTTTGTAATTGGTGTCAGATTCAGGGAAGTCGGAAAGATCTATTATTTTGATCCCGACGGAATTGAACTGCAAAAAGGAGAATATGTTATTGTAGAAACGAGCCGCGGCGTTGAGTGCGGCGAGGTCGCTATGGCAAACAGATCTATCAGCGATGATGAAATATCCTACCCGCTGAAAAAGCTTATCCGCAAGGCAACGGAAGATGATCTTAAAAAGGTCAGCGAAAACAAGGAAAAGGAAAAGAAAGCCTTTGATATCTGCCTTGAAAAGATCAAGGATCATAACCTGCACATGAAGCTGATAAACGTAGAATATACCTTTGACAACAACAAGATATTGTTCTATTTTACGGCTGACGGAAGAGTTGATTTCCGTGAGCTTGTAAAGGATCTTGCTTATGTTTTCAGGACGAGGATAGAGCTGCGTCAGATCGGTGTCAGGGACGAGGCGAAGATGATCGGCGGTCTTGGAATATGCGGAAGACCGTTTTGCTGCAAGACCTTTTTGGGAGATTTCCAGCCTGTTTCCATCAAGATGGCAAAGGAACAGGGAATGTCTCTCAATCCGGTGAAAATTTCCGGAACCTGCGGAAGGCTCATGTGCTGTCTGAAATACGAGCAGGAAGCATATACCGACCTTTTGAAGAAAACTCCGAAGATCGGCGCTATTGTCGGTACGCCTGACGGCAAGGGTACTGTAGTAGACATGAACCTTATTACCGGTGTACTTAGTGTATCGCTCCACAAAGCTCCTGATGCGGCACCGCATACCTATAAGGTGGACGATGTTCAGCTCATAAAGGATGCTCAGATACGTCTTGAACGTTCAGAGATCGAAAAGCTCAAAAAGCTTGAAAAGGACTGACTCAGTGACCTGAGGCGGAATATAGATAAAATAAAAAGGAAACAGAAAAATGAAGAGAGTAAAAAAATGTATTTTAGCGGCAGTATTGTGTTCATTGTTGGCAATAAGCTCTGCGGCCTGCGGAGAGGATCCCTCATCCAGCAGCGATCCCAAAAGCAAGCCTGAGCCTGCGGCAGTTTCCGAAACAGCGGCAGAAAGCAAAACGGAAGAGACCTCCATAAAGTCTGACAGTTCTGAACAGTCGGACGAAAAGTCAGCAGAAGTGTCAGAGGAAAGCAGCCGTACCGGTGAAGCTGTAGACGAAAGCTGGTTTGACGACGCAATATTTATCGGCGACAGCGTTACACAGGGACTTTGCAATTATGTTGAAAACGGCGGGCTTGGAGATGCGGATTTTCTCTGCATTGACTATATCGGTTATCAGACGGCGCTGCTTGGACTTGATGATGAATACGGCATCCATCCCGTATACAACGGCGAGAAGGTCATGATAGATGATGCCGTGAAGGCTATCGGCAAAAAGAAGATATTCATAATGCTGGGAATGAACGATCTTTCCTACTTAGGTGTTGACGGAACGGTCGGTTATATGACTCAGTTTGTAGATCAGCTCCTTGAAAAGAATCCTGATGTGAAGATCTATATGGAGTCGATGATCCCGTCAATAGCTTCAAAGGTGCGTGACGACTATCTTACAAACGAGAATGTGGCGCTCTATAATGAGCGTTTAAAGGTGTTCTGTCAGGAGCGTGGATACGACTATATTGATGTTTATTCAGAGGTCAGCGACGGCAGCGGCAACCTCAGGGATGAGATATGTGTTGACCCGATGGGTCAGGGACACCACCTGACTTATGATGGACTCCAGCTATGGATAGACCTCCTTAAAAGAACCGTATAAGTCCGGTTTTATAAAACAGCAAGACCCCGAAGCAGAGATCGAACTGCTCCGGGGTCGTTTTTTATTGAAATATCAGACCTTGAATCTGCTTACATCAGGGCCGTAGCTGAAAAGACAAAGTGCGTCCGGTCCTATTGAAGCGCCGATGATCGGTCCCATAGGACAGATATGTACGTCGGCATCGGGCACTTTTTCGAGAAGCATATTCTTCAGAGTTTCTGCATCCTCGTCAGAATCGGCATGAGTGAGAAGTACCAGCTTGTCGTCAGAGTCTTTGAGTGATTCAGCGGTAAGAGAGGCAAGCTCTTCCATAGAGTTTATTCTGCCCTTTACCTTTTTGATGGCGGTATTGTTTCCGTCCTTATCGGAGATAATGATAGGCTTAACGCCGAGGAGATTTCCGAAGAAGGCGGACGAAGCCTTTACTCTTCCTGAACGTCTGAGGGCATCAAGGCTGTGTACTGTGCAGAACATATTTACAGTGTTGCGCAGAGGCATGATCTTTTCTGCTATCTGTTCTGCGCTGAGACCCTGATCTCTGAATTTTGAGGCAAGAATAGCGACCATACCTTCGCCGCCGCTGCAAATGAGAGCATCAATGCTGAATATTTTGCTGTTCTTGTATGTTTCGTTAAGCTTTTTTGCGGCTACTTTTCCGGTGTTGACCGAGCTTGAGCAGGTGAGGGCACAGCCGAGATAAACAATGTCATAGCCCTTTTCGAGCCAGGGTGTGAATGCCTTGATAAATTCCTGTTCACTGACCTGAGAGGTAGTGATCCTTTTGCCCTTTCTCATAAAGCCGTAGAAATCATGGGGGCTGAAATAATCCCAGTCAAGGCTTGCGGGGGTTTCTTTGTCGTCCATTACAGTACTCATTTTTGCGTATTCTATATTATACTTTTCACGCAGATCCTTTGGCAGATCAGAACATGAGTCTGTAAATATTACTACCGGATTCATATTTGTTCCTCCTAAAAATAAAAATGTAAAAAGTGCTTAAACACTCACCCCACTATTATAATATTTTGTGGGATATTTTTAAATAGACAAAATATGCCAAAATGTCAATAAATACACACAATAAAGAATATGTGTGTAAAAAATGTGCCATCTATCAAAAAGTGTATAGAAAAGGAGCATGACATATCATGCTCCGTAATATTTTTTGCAGACAGGACAATCATCAGACACAGGCGGCAAAGGGACGATCCTTACAGTCATTTTAAGAGCGTCAAAAACGAGCAGCCGTCCGGTAAGAAGCTCTCCTGTTCCGGTGAGATATTTTATTGCCTCAGTCGCCTGGAGCGAGCCGATAACGCCCGGTACACTGCTGAGTATCGCTTTGCTTTTCGGGTCGCTGTCAGCCGGAGGAGGATCTCCGAAAACACAGCGGTAGCAAGGCGACTTTCCGGGAACATAAGTCATAAGCTGTCCGCCGTAGGCAAATACACCGCCGTGAGAAAACGGCTTTTTGTTTCTGACACAGGCATCGTTGACAAGAAACTTTGTGTCGAAGTTATCCGATGCTTCAATGACAAAATCATACGGCTCAATGAGAGAGTCGATATTGCTTTCGTCTGCACGGATATTTATTGCTTTTACGGAAATATCGGGATCGAGGGCAAGGAGACTTTCTTTTGCGGAGATGACCTTTTCCTTTCCGATATCATTCACGGAATGGAGTATCTGCCGCTGGAGGTTTGAAAGGTCTACGCAGTCGCTGTCGGCGATGCCTATTGTGCCCACTCCTGCTGCGGCAAGATAAAATGCTGCAGGAGAACCAAGCCCTCCTGCACCGATCACAAGGACGCTGCTTTCGCACAGCCGCATTTGTCCTTCCTCGCCAATGCCGTCAAGCAAAAGATGGCGGGAGAAGCGTTCTCTTTGTTCGCTGTTGAGTTCCATGACTATCTATCAGCCTCCCGAAAGCGTATAGAGCAGTATCGAAAAAACGCCGGCAACCATCATCAGGCAGAGTATCAGGGCAACGACTCTGACCATGATATTTCTTTTTTCGTTTGAAGGTGTGTTGGTGCCGCCCGCTTTTTTGGGCGTGGGATTCTTCTTTTTTCTTTTTTTGTTTTGTGCCAAGATATTACACTCCGTTTCACAGTGAGTTAAGGTCATGCAGCGTCCGGATTCGGATCGCTGAGCCGTTCATAAAGATAGTAAGTGTTGAATACATCTTTTCTTGCCTCGAATTTTACCGAGCCTTTGTAGATATACTGATCTGATTCAAGCGGCTTGTCACGGGTAATGATGAAATCAGGCTTTGCATCTGCGATGTATTTATCCTGTTCCTCCTGAGAGACAGGGATGTTCAGCGCACAGAAGAAACGGTATTCAGGGTTGATGCCGCTGACCGTATAGAAGCCTCCGTCAAGGAACTCATAGTTGAGGACGGTAGCGCCTTCCTTCTGAGAGATTATCTTGTCGAACTGATACTGAGGCAGCTGTTCCTTTGTGTACCACATCATGTACGTATTAGGACTGCAAAGATACATAAGTCCGACACTGAGTACAAAAACTATTCCGGCGAATATCTCCACAAAAGGCTTTTTGAGCTTTCTCAGAAACCGGAACACCTTTGGTATCATCTTGTAGATGAATACTACCGACATCGGCAGGAATGCCGCAAGTATCAGTGAATAATAAGCGTATCTTCTTCCGCCGACATATATCAGAAGGAAGGAGAATACCAGAGTTATGAGATAGAATGAAAACAGTTTTTTTGAGCGGTAGTGAGTGTATATAAGGCTGAGCGCAATAAACAGAAATCCTGTGCCGAAATAGAACAGGAAGCTGTCAAAACCGCCGTTGAGGTTAAGGAACAGGCTCAGGAACTTGCTGCCGTAATCGTTCACGGTATAGTAGAAAAGATTGCAGTAGAAGTATACCTCAAAAAGGTAGTACAGAGCGTTGTTGGCGATGAAGTAAATGAATATCGGTGCGGCGATAATGATCTCACCGAGCAGCAGGAACAGCAGTCCGCTGCCGATCTGTTTGTACCACTTGTTCTTTTTGTAGAAATAGAGCATATACAGACCAAATCCGATATAGAATCCGAGCAGCGAGAATTTTATCCATAATACTGCGCCGGATGTTATGCCGAGGATGAGCCAGTCACGTTTTCGTATCTGCCGGTTCAGCATGATCGCCTTGATGCCGGTATAAAGCCCGAAGGCGATGAACGGAAGGCACAGTTCTTCAGCCGAACCGCCCTGTTCAAAAGCAGGCGACGCAAAAACTACTGTACCGAGTGCAGGTATAAGAAAAACGGCTTTTTGGTTGCAGAACAGAAGTATGATCTTTGCCGAAAACAGCAAAAAGAAAAAACACGAGATTATCTCAATGAGATAAGCCCCTACAAATGTGTTGTATGAGATCAGACACGCAAGAGAATAGATAAAATAAAGCAGAGGCCCCTTTTGTTCAAATATATCCTTATATATGACCTTGCCGTCGAGAATGGATTTTCCGACGGTAAAAAAGCAGTTGGCGTCGTCCCAGTTGTTCAGCGGGTAGAGAGGTGAGGATTTTGAACATATCGTTATTGCCAACGCCGAAAATACAAAAAGAAATATTATATGAAACAAAGAAAGCTTGTTGTCAACAAGAACAGGGTCGCTGCTGAAAGAACGCATATATGATCTCAGCTTTGTTATCCTTTTCATAAATTCCCCCCATATCCTGCATTTCTGCAGAAGTTAGTTCAGGGGATCCCAAGAGCAGTTATGCTTCCGGATGAACCCTTAAAATATCAAATTTTTTATATATCAATGCTGAACAGTTCTGCTCACATATCATTCTGAGCGGAACAGCAGGTGTACAAAATGACAAATATCGTTATCATTTTATAGCTAAATCCATCAGATGTCAAGTATATATATTGTATGTTGATAATTAAAAATACAATTGTTGCAGTTTGCACGGAATTTTCCGAATTTTGTTGACAAAAAGGATATTTTGAAGGATAATAGGAGTGTATATTTGAAATACAGTATAATCAGCATATTCGGAAAGGGGATTTGAAAATGGGCTATACAATTGCTCAGAAAATCATCAAGGCTCATCTGCTCAGCGGAGACATGACAGTCGGCAGCGAGGTGGGTCTGAAGATCGACCAGACACTTACACAGGACGCTACGGGAACTATGGCATATCTTGAATTTGAGGCTATCGGTGTTCCGAGAGTAAAGACAGAAAAGAGTGTCGCTTATATTGACCACAATACCCTCCAGACGGGTTTTGAAAACGCAGACGACCACAGGTTTATCCAGACTGTCTGCAAAAAGCATGGAATATATTTCTCACGTCCCGGAAACGGCATCTGCCATCAGGTACATCTTGAACGCTTCGGCAAGCCCGGAAAGACTCTTATCGGTTCAGACAGCCATACACCCACAGGCGGCGGTATCGGTATGCTTGCAATAGGTGCAGGCGGACTTGACGTTGCCGTTGCAATGGGCGGCGGCGCTTACTATATTTCTATGCCGAAGATGGTAAGGGTAAATCTTACCGGAAAGCTCCAGGCATGGGTATCAGCAAAGGATATCATCCTTGAAGTTCTCCGCATCATGTCCGTAAAGGGCGGTGTCGGAAAAATAATCGAATACGGCGGAGAGGGCGTAAAGACTCTTACCGTGCCTGAAAGAGCTACCATCACAAATATGGGTGCAGAGCTTGGCGCAACAACATCAGTATTCCCGTCTGACGAGATCACAAGAAGCTTTATGAAGGCTCAGGGCAGAGAAGAGGACTGGATAGAGCTTTCGCCTGATGCAGACGCAGTTTATGACGAGGTCATTGACATTGACCTTTCAAAGCTTGTTCCTATGGCGGCCTGCCCCCACAGCCCCGACAACGTAAAGACTATCGAGGAGATCGGTCCTCAGAAGATAGATCAGGTATGTATCGGTTCATGTACGAACTCATCTTACCTTGACCTTATGAGAGTTGCGGCTATCCTTAAAGGAAAGACAGTACATCCGGATGTCAGCCTTGCGATCGCTCCCGGTTCAAAGCAGGTCTATAATATGCTTGCAAAGAACGGCGCTCTCGCTGATATAATCGAAGCCGGCGCACGTATCCTTGAATGTGCCTGCGGTCCGTGCATAGGCATGGGACAGTCACCAAACAGCAAGGGTATTTCGCTCCGTACATTCAACCGTAACTTTGAGGGACGCAGCGGCACCCGTGACGGACAGATCTATCTTGTCAGCCCCGAAACTGCGGCGGCTTCCGCTCTTACAGGCGTATTCACAGACCCGAGAACTCTCGGCGAGGCTGTAAACATTCCGCTGCCTGAAAAGTTTGACTATAACGACAATATGGTTGCAGCTCCTGCTTCCGAAGAAGAGATGGACAGCGTTGAGGTACTCAGAGGCCCCAACATCAAGCCCTATCCCTCAACGGCTCCTCTTGCGGAGAATATTGACGTTCCCTGCTCACTCAAAGTCGGCGACAACATCACAACAGACCACATCATGCCTGCTGGCGCTAAGATACTTCCCCTGCGTTCAAACATTCCTGCTATTTCTGAGCATTGCTTCACAGTATGCGATAAGGACTTTCCTGCAAGAGCAAAACAGCTCGGCAGCAGCATAATTGTCGGCGGAGTAAACTATGGTCAGGGTTCTTCCCGTGAACACGCTGCTCTTGCACCGCTCTATCTGGGAATAAAGGCAGTTGTTGTAAAGTCCTTTGCACGTATCCACAGGGCTAACCTTATCAATGCCGGCATACTTCCGCTCACATTCGTAAACGAAGCCGATTACGACAGCATCAGTCAGGGCGATGAGCTTTCACTCCCGAATGTCCGTCAGCTCATTGCAGACGGCAAGACAGAACTTACCCTTATCAACAAGACAACAGGCAAGGAAATTCCTGTTCTCTGTGAGCTTTCCGGCAGAACAAAGGATATAATCCTTGCAGGCGGACTTCTTGACTACACCAAGCATAACGGCTGAACCAAAATAAATATAAAGGATTGATACCTATGGAAAAAATAAAAATGACAACGCCGCTCGTTGAAATGGACGGCGACGAGATGACAAGAATAATCTGGAAGATGATAAAGGACACCCTTATCCTTCCTTATGTTGACCTCAAAACAGAATACTATGATCTCGGTCTTGAAAACAGAGAAAAGACTAAAGATCAGGTAACTGTAGACTCAGCCGAGGCAACAAAAAAATACGGTGTTGCTGTAAAGTGCGCTACTATCACTCCTAACGCTGACCGTGTAAAGGAATATAACCTCACACAGATGTGGAAATCTCCTAACGGCACTATCAGAGCTATCCTCGACGGTACGGTTTTCAGAACACCTATCGTTGTAAAGGGCATCACACCTTATATTCCTACATGGAAAAAGCCTATCACTATCGCCCGTCACGCATACGGCGATGTTTACAAGAACACCGAGATGGTAGTTGCTGACGGCTGTAAGGCAGAGCTTGTTGTGACCGACAAGGACGGCAACGAAACAAGACAGCTTATCCATGAATTCAAGGGTTCTGACGGTATCATTCAGGGACTTCACAACATCGACAAGAGCATCGGCAGCTTTGCAAGAGCCTGCTTCAACTTTGCTCTTGACAAGAAGCAGGATATCTGGTTCGCTTCAAAGGACACAATCTCCAAAAAGTACGACCATCGTTTCAAGGATATCTTCAACGAGATATTCGAGAACGAATACAAAGAAAAATTTGCTCAGGCAGGCATCACATATTTCTATACACTCATCGACGACGCTGTTGCAAGAGTTATCCGTTCAGACGGTGGTTATATCTGGGCTTGCAAGAACTATGACGGCGATGTTATGTCCGACATGGTAGCAACAGCCTTCGGTTCGCTTGCTATGATGACATCTGTTCTGGTTTCACCTGACGGTATCTATGAATATGAAGCCGCTCACGGAACAGTTCAGCGTCACTACTACAAGTACCTCAAGGGCGAGACCACTTCTACAAACTCCGTTGCAACACTGTTTGCATGGACAGGCGCTCTCCGCAAGAGAGGTCAGCTTGACGGTATTGACGGACTGGTTGATTTTGCAGACAAGCTTGAAAAGGCTACGATCGAAACTATCGAGGACGGCGTTATGACAGGCGACCTTGCAGCACTTTCAACTCTTGAAAACAAGACTAAGGTTGACACAGAAACCTTCCTTGTTGAAGTAAACAAGCGTCTTGCAGCTATGATGCAGTAAAAAAATCTCCGCATGATGTTTTTTCATGCGGAGATTTTATTGTTTTTTTGGGAGAACATTAAGAAAAATTGTTTTTGTTTATTATTTCTTTCTGTAATAGATCTGAGTGCCTAAATACAGAGTGTTATCATCAATGTACCAATAGGAAGAACTGCTTGATTTTTTGGCTTTTTCAGAGTATGTATATGAGCCGTATGATTCTATCTTCAGGTCATTATCTGACGACAGAGTATATGTTCTGTCATAAGAATCAAGGAAATCTCCGTATGTGACATGACCGTTTGATTTAAAATTCATGTATCGTGAATCCATGCCTCTGTCAGTGGTCCAGTTGCCTATCAATTGCTCTTCAACAGATTTTTGACCCGATAGAAAGTCGGATGCACAGTTGCTTGTTCCAAGCAGAATGGACAGAACAATAGTTGAAGAAAGAAAAAGACAGCAAAGCGGTATAAATACAGCAAGAAGGACTTTATACTTTCGTAACGGATTATTTTGTACTGCAATCCCGCCGTGAGGGACATGACTCAGCTGCATCCCGCATCGAAAGCATTGATATGAACCATCATTCAATTGAGTACCGCATCTTGGACATACTATCATGTTATTCACTCTCTTTGAAATTGCTTTCACGCAGATAAAAATGCGTCCGGCAAAAGCCGAACGCAATATAGGGTGCGGCGGCTCGCCGCTTCTGCCGGTGGCGGGGGTCGAACCCGCACGTCCTTGCGGACACGAGATTTTGAGTCTCGCACGTCTGCCAATTCCATCACACC
>DBWG01000020.1 GCA_002308635.1 Ruminococcaceae bacterium UBA1244
GCAGTAACGGATATCAGCGAGGTAAAAGGCAGTGATGGAAAGGTTTATGTTTCAGCAATATTCGATTGCTTTGATCTGATGCCGCTCGGACTTTCTATCGAAGATAACATGAGGGCTTCGCTTTGCTGTCATACCCTTGAAAATGCAAAGAAAGCGTACCCGGACATCATCGGATGTATCATACACTCCGACAGAGGAAGTCAGTACACAAGTACAGAATATCGTGCAGCAATAAAGAAGTATGGAATAATTCAAAGTATGAACAGTGCTGGCGGTCGCTGTCATGACAATGCCAGATGCGAAAGTTTGTGGGCAAGGATGAAAGAAGAATTGTTTTACAGCCGTAATGATAAGTCCGAGAACTACACTATGGCAGAACTTAAAACAAAGATATGGCGGTATTATATTAGCTATTGGGCTAACAGAAGAATATGCACTGCTAACGGTGGTTTGCCGCCTGCTGTTAAGAGAAGACTTTATTATAGTAAGGTGTCCTTGGCTGCCTGAAATCGTTCGTCATAATTGTGTCAAGTAATATTGACAATTTCATATCATCGTGATAGGCGTTGCGGCTATCGTACCTCATAACGCTTTAGCCGACAGCGTGATGGATGAGATATCCGCCTTTGTTGAGAATAATACAGAAGCGGAAATACTTGACGAAATACGGGAGATAAGGTAGGGGAGAGAGTACGATGTCTGAATATCGTTTTTATGGAGCTGAATCCGCGAATATACAAGACAGCCGCGGTCTGAGTCCAAGGGATTATTACGATATCTTATCAAAGATATGGTGTGCCGAAACCTGTGCGCCGAGACTCAGGAATAAATGGTCACCCGATAATAAAACGATGGGGCAGTGTTCTGTTACTGCGTTTCTGATGCAGGATATTTTCGGCGGAGAGGTCTATGGGATACTCCGTCCCGGCGGGAATTATCATTGCTTCAATGTGGTTGGAAATTGTGTTTTTGATCTGACAAGCGAGCAGTTCGGTGATGAGGTTCTGGACTACAGCGTATGTACAAAGCAGTCAAGAGATATTCATTTTGCCAATGAAGAAAAGAGAAAACGGTATGAATATTTGAAAGCAAAGGTTATGGAGGCAATGAAAGCAAGAAAAAGGCGATTCTCTACATATACGGAAAAGGCGGCAGTGCATCCGACGAAGTGAACGGTCTTAATGATAATCTGGACCTGCTTGATAAGAAATCAGAATGAGAGGGTCAGCGTGATGAACAAGGAATTATGGGATCTTTATGATAAAGACGGAAACAGAACAGGAGAGACATGGGAACGCCGTCATGGAAATTGAATGGAGGAAATAATATGAATGCTTATATTGACATTTCTGATACAGTGATTAAAACGGACAGACTGACTCTGCGTCCATGGAAACGCAGTGATCTTGATGACTTTTTTGAGTACGCAAGTGTTCCCGGAGTAGGTGAAGCGGCAGGGTGGCCGCATCACAAAACCAAAGAGGAATCCAAAAACATACTTGATATGTTTATCAGAGAAAAGAAAACCTTTGCCATCGAGTATGAGGGAAAAGTAATAGGGTCTGTCGGAATTGAATTATATAGTGAGGATCAGATGCCGGAGCTTTCCGATAAAGCCGGAAGGGAGATCGGTTTTGTTTTGTCAAAGGATCACTGGGGTAGAGGACTGATGCCCGAAGCAGTGCGCGGAGTAATCAAGTGGCTTTTTGATGAAGTAGGTCTGGATTTTATTGAGTGCGCTCATTCTCCTGAAAATCTGCGTTCAAAGAGAGTGCAGGAAAAATGCGGGTTCAGACCATACAAAAACGGAACGTTCACTAGTTACGACGGTGAGCAGAGGGAAACCTGCAGAACTATACTATATAAATATGAGGTACAGAATGGAAGTCAAACCGATAAAAGCATCAAGAGATGATATGAAAACGATTTGGAACAGACAATAAATATCATTTGTTGTCTATATTGTACTTGACAACCGAAATGATCGGTTGTATGATAAATACAACATATTTTTTGAAATGGTGAGATTCATGCTTAAACGCTATAGTAAACCAATACAGCAAAATACAAATATCAAAATATCAAAGCAGAAGCATGAAATCTGCCGTTTCATGGAGAAAAAGCGTTGATACTCAGCCGCACAGAAGCATTCTCACGGGTTTCTGTGTATTCCGATCGGCAATTTCATAGGCGTTTTTTTGCACTTCTGTTTGAGGACAGAGGTGCTTTTGTTTTAAGGAGTGAAATAAGATTATGTTGGAATTAAAGGGAAGATATAACACCGCCAAGGTGTTTACGGATGTGATAGATGAAAATGCCATATCCCAGATCGTCGAATTGCTGGATCAGCCTATGTCGGAGGGTCAGAGAATACGCATCATGCCTGACGTTCATGCAGGTGCGGGATGTACCATCGGCACAACTATGACGATCACCGATAAGGCTGTACCTAACCTTGTGGGAGTAGATATCGGCTGCGGTATGGAGACGGTTCGCATCAGGGAAAGCTATATTGAAGTCCAGCAGCTTGATAAATTGATAAGAGCGCAGATTCCGTCAGGCTTCAATATCAGAAAGAAAAATCACCGTTATCTTGATAAGATTGATCTTGTCGGCTTGTATTGTTTTCATCATATCAATCTTGAACGAGCCGAAAAGAGTCTTGGTACACTTGGAGGCGGCAATCACTTTATTGAAGCCGACAGGGGAGAGGACGGTTCCGTATATCTTGTAATTCACTCAGGTTCCCGTCATTTAGGGCTTGAGGTGGCAAATTATTATCAGGAAGAAGCATATAAGCGTCTGAACGGCAGTTCAAGGGCAGAGACTGAGGCTCTTATAGCATCAATGAAAGCTGAGGGAAGGGAAAAGCAGATTCAGAAGGAACTGAAAAAACTGCTCAGCACAAAGCACACTGACGTTCCGAAGTCACTGGCGTATACGGAGGGCGATCTGTTTGAACAGTATATTCACGATATGAAGCTGGTGCAGGAATATGCTATGCTCAACCGTCAGGCAATGATGGATGAGATCATCAAGGGTATGGGGCTGCATATCCGTGACTGCTTTACCACAGTCCATAACTATATTGATACGGATAGAATGATACTTCGCAAGGGTGCAGTATCGGCTCAGGCAGGAGAAACTCTACTTATCCCCATCAATATGCGTGACGGCAGCCTGATCTGTACAGGCAAGGGGAATCCCGACTGGAACTGCAGTGCGCCCCATGGAGCAGGACGGGTGCTTTCAAGAGGAGAAGCAAGGGCTACACTTACTCTTTCGGAGTTCAAAAAGCAGATGGAAGGCATCTATTCTACCACGGTGAGCCGTGATACTATTGATGAGTCGCCTATGGCGTACAAGTCCGTTGACGACATTGTTTCCAATATCGGTGATACCGTCGATGTTATTGACAGAATAAAGCCGATCTATAACTTCAAGGCGGGAAGTGAGTAAGAATATTCAATCGGGGAAAAACCAAAAAGAAAGGAATGGAACAATGAATTTGACAAAGGTCAGCAAGAAGCTTTCGTATATGCTGCGGCACAGCACAGAACCCCTGTATATCAGCCTTGATAACGGTTGGGCTGATACTGCAGGGATCATCAGGGCGCTCAGAGAAAAATATCCTGAGGTCAACACAGAGGTGTTGGAACAGATCGTTTCAGAGGATGAAAAGGGGCGCTATTCTTTCAATGAGGATCACACAAAGATCAGGGCAAATCAGGGTCATTCCATTCCTGGCGTAAGGATAGAGATGGAACAGCCTGAGCCTCCTGAGTTTCTGTATCATGGAACTGCCACGAGATTTTTG
>DBWG01000154.1 GCA_002308635.1 Ruminococcaceae bacterium UBA1244
GAGCTAAGAGCGCAGAGTTCAGAGCAATAATTATAAAGCGGAGGTAACTACATGGACAACACAAAAATAACAATGCCCTGCGGAACAGGGAAAACGGTTCTCAGTGTGGAAGGTTCAACGAAATTGATACACACGTACAAGCCGGGAGAAGTTAAGCCGGATGATTATGATTTTGAAGAGTATTGTCCGCATTGTGACAGCTTTATCCCGGTCAGAACGTATAGTACGGATGAATATGAAACAGTATGTCCGGTCTGCGGAAAACGTCTTATGCTCTGTACTTTATGCAGAGATGTTTTCGGCGATACCTGCGACTGGAACGACAAAAACGACTGTAAATGTCACTGTGTCAAAAGGTGCAGTAACTGTTGTTGGCACGAGGACTTCACAGGTGCTTGCTGTAACGGTGACAGCGACTACAGGGCAGATTTTACAGACAGTGACTTTGTATGTGACAAGTGGGAGGAAAGAAAAAATGCGTGAGATACTTTTCAGAGGGAAAGACAAGTTTGACGGTGAGTGGTGCGTCGGCAGCCTGTCACATGATACAAAATACGGCAACTGTTTTATTGATGTTTCTGTTCATCAGGGAATTGCAGATGAGGTTATCCCCGAAACAGTCGGTCAATACACGGGTCTTACAGACAAGAACGATACAAAGATCTTCGAGGGTGATATTATCAGAGATGAAGACGGTGATATAATGGTTGTAAAATGGCTGAAAACAAGTGCGGCATTCGTTCTTGAGCCTAAGCCATTTGCAAGTATATATTTTTACGGTACGCTGTCAAGTAGAATTGAAGTCATCGGCAACATACACGACAATCCGGAGCTTTTGGAGGTGGCGGAGAATGAGTAACGATTTAATCAGCAGACAGGCGGCTCTTGATGATGCACATAGACAGATATGGTATCGACTGAACCCAAATATGAAAGAACGAATTGATACATGGTTAGTAAATTTGCCTGCCGTTCAGCCAAAGCAGAAGACCGGGCGGTGGGAACATGACTGTGGGCATTTTGCAAACAGGTGGATTTGTTCTCAATGTGGCTACAAATTCTATTTTGAAAAATCAGAAGCTAAATATTGTCCGAACTGTGGCGCAAAGATGGAGAGTGATAACAATGACAGCTGAAGAAGTAAATAACAGGCTTGATGAACTGATAAAAGACCGGGAAAGCTTTATGGTCGGAGATTATGACAAAGATATCTATGACCGTGACAAAGAAGCTTTAGAGTTTGCGGTTAAGGCTGTTGAAAAGCAGATACCAAAAAAAGTAAAAAGAGAGTTTTTAGCTGTAGGCGGTGCTATAACTTGCATTGAAGCAGAGATTTGTCCGAATTGCGGTAAAGATATCTATGATGATGAAGTAGAGGTATCATACTATGAGTATTGCCCTGATTGCGGTCAGGCACTGGATTGGAGTGATGAAAATGAAGAAGATACCGACGCTGTTTGAAAGAGATTTCTTTGATGATCATACGGCTCTTGCAAAGCCTGTTGTAACTCCCGGTATGGAATGGGTTCTTGAAGGTCAGGGTATCGCTACCGTAAAATTTGACGGTGCCTGCTGTGCGATCATCGGTGGTGAGCTTTACAGACGTTATGACGCAAAGCACGGAAAGCCTGTACCTGAGGGAGCTATAAAGTGTCAGGAGGAAGCTGATCCGGTGACAGGTCATCTTCCATGCTGGGTTAAATGCGACAGAAACAACCCTGCCGACAAATGGTTCTGGAAGGCTTATGACCGGGCAAAAAGGCTTATGCCCCTTTGTGGAAGAGACGGTACATATGAGGCTATCGGCAGGCATTTTCAGGGCAACCCCTATAATTTGGATTTGGATTATATTACACCTCACGGCAGAGCGGTTGTTGAAGTTGAAAGGTCGTTCGAGGGTATCAGAGAATGGCTGAAAAATCATTCCGGCGATGAGGGACTTGTTTTCTGGAAAGACGGTGAGCCGAAATGCAAGATCAGACGCAAGGACTTCGGCTTTGAATGGAACGTGAAAAGAGGTGTAAAACATGAATAGAGCTCAGGCAACTACTATCGTTATGAACATCGAAAGAAGTACTTATTCTGACGAGGCTAAGTTTGAAGCGTGCAAAAGCGTTTCTCAGGTTATTCCGTCAAGCAATTCTATCCTGCGGAAGTCTGATTACTACCACGCTCTCAAATGGCTTGCAGAACACACAGAACTCAAAAAATAATGCGTAATTAATCGGGAAGGAGAATGAAAATGGATGAAAAATTAAAGCCGTGTCCATTTTGTGGGAGTGTGACAGCACCAACGCTTATGGATAAAAAAGATGCTTCATGGGATTATTGCGATGACGAACATGAAAATATTATGTCCTGAATTTGTTGTTTGTTGTGCAGTTAGAAAAGGTGGGTGCGGAACTTCAACCGGCTTTGTACAGGAAGATGAAAAAGAATATGCTGTTGAACTATGGAACAGGAGAGCTGACAGCGGTATGAGAAAAACAAATGTTTTCTATGAGCAGTTCCGGGAAAAAGCGGAATTTATTAAACAGGAAATAGAAAGCCTTGAAAAAGAAATAAAATATGCTCCGGCTGAAATATTACCGGAGCTGAAAGAACGTATAAAGCTTTTGCGTATAATGAGACATCAATATCTGGAATACGCTGATAAATATCAGAAGGAGTATAAAAATGGATGAAGCTAAAAAGTGTAAATACTGCGGTAGTCTGCCGGATCAGTCTACTCACGAGGGAAGAAAACCGTATAGGCGAGATCGGATTCGTCTCTGTCCTGCAATGCACGGGCTGTTACAGGCGTGTCGAAACTTTCAGCGATACACCGGATAAGGCCGCTGAAAAATGCTTATGGTACTGGAATCACGGCGCTTATGATAATTAATAATTACTCACGCTGTCATTCCGAGCGAAGCGAGGAATCTTTTTCATAGACTTGCCGGAAAGATTCTTCGTTGCTTCGCTCCTCAGAATGACAGGTTAACAACTGCTCTGAGCTCTGCACTCTGAGCTTTAAAAAAGGAGGTACACACACGGTTGAACTATCTTGACTGCAAAAGGCTTAAAAGGGATATTCAAAAACAGCGTCTTAAAGTCGCTGATCTGAGGGAAAGTATGGTGCGTATCTCCCCTTCTATCAGCGATATGCCCCATGCTTCGGCTTCGGGCAGTAAAACAGAACGGTCGGTCGAATCGCTGATTATCGAACAGCTCAGACTTGAAAGCATGGAACACAGGCTTAGAGCTATGGTAGACAGCATTCCGGATGCTTATATCCGGGAAATATTCAGAATGCGTATAACCAGAGACAAGACCTGGCAGTGGATAGCCCTGCACATCGAGGGACGCAACTCCGCTGATTCTGTCAGGAAAATGTGCCACCGTTATAAGTGGTAAAGTTTTCAACAGGTTTTCAACATAAGTTGTCCGTTTTGTCCGTTTTATATGTGCTAAAATAGTATCGTAGAAATTTGGGCGAGAGCGGAAAGCATTCTCCATGAGCTTCTCCGCTTCGCCGACGATGTTTGAGTACAAGGATGCGTTTTCCATTCCTCTTAAATTATATGCACATCAGCCGTTCCAGCAGGAGCGGCTTTTGTGTTGTAAGGGCGGTTATGATATGTCGATATTTAAGTATTGTACAGAATGCAAAAAGCTTATGCAATACAATGGCAAAAGTCTATGCACCGACTGTGAAGCAAAAAGGCAGACCACCTACAACAAAAACAAACGTGACAGAAAAGCAGACAGGTTCTACCACTCAAAGCAGTGGAAAAGCCTTTCAAAAGCTGTTCTTGCAAAGGCAGGATATAAATGCGCTCTCTGCGGCGGTCTTGCAGTTGAAGTACATCACATACAGGATGTCAGAACACATCCTCAGCTGAGATTAATGCCGTCAAATCTCATGCCTTTATGTACAGCTTGTCACAACTCACAAAGGTAAGTAATATCACAAAAATGGCAGGGGGGGGGTCAAAAAGTGAAGAATAATTCACCCTCGACATCGCAGCGGTCTATTCCATAGAAAAAATTCCTTAAATGACTGAAAAAGAAGGTGAAACAATGGCAAGACCAAGACAGCCT